>JBATIA010000330.1:0-1566 GCA_049667415.1 Ignavibacteriaceae bacterium | reverse complement strand
CTGCTAAACAAATTATTGAGCCATTCTTAAAAACACCGAATATTTTATTTGCTAAATAAACAGGTGAGGTTTGAATTGTTTTGTTAAGGTTTACAGACCATAGCTGATTTTCAGTTGAAAAAGTAATGGCTGGTTTAATCGACTTATAAAGAGAAGTCATCGCAAAAACAGGTTTAATAATTTCCGGTTTACTCTTCTTTACTATTTCTTCGCCAAGAATCTTTCTAATGATCATAGTATCCTTGTTTGTAGAAAACAATAAATAGCCCCAGTCATCATTTCGATTCAGGTAAAATCCTTCAATGGTGGGAATTTCCTTATTCGTTTTATCTTCCCTGCTGACAAAAGAAAATAAATCATAATTTAAAGTAGTCTCGAAAAATTTTCGACTATTATCTGCTTTGAAAATTGGATAATACGAAAAAGTAATTATTCTGTTAGCCTGGGATTTAGTCAGTACCTCTTCGAGCCAGTTTAGCGTTTCTGCTTCAATATGTAGTTGGTTAGAATATTTCGGGAGAAGTGTATTAAAGCAGACCAAGCTATAATTTTTGTCAGTTAATATTTTTTTATCATCGCCCCAAAGCAAAGAAATTTCTGAACCTTTTCCTTCACTAAGTAAGTAATCTTTCTCACCTCCAACTACAAAATAGGGAGCGGTTAATCCATCCAGAATTTCCTGTGCCCAAATGAATTCATCAAATTTACCATTGGCGGTAATGTTACCTAAGACAACCACATAAGAAACATTTTCTCTTTTGTTAATATCATCAACAACCCGAATTAAGTTGTTTGCATTTTCCTGAATACCAATCTGTGGCTCGGTAATCAATGCAGTATAGTTTACCTGGCCAAATAAAATAGTTCCGGCTAAGAGAAGCAGGGTTAATATCGAAAATTTTAACATAGCACTTCAAAATTACATATTATCTTCTTCACTGGCTTTATTTCACCAATCAAAATAATAATTCAAGGTCGTTAATTGATTTCTTGATTAAAAAATGCAACATTCATAAGTTTGCCCCCGTCTAATCTTATTTTCAGCCAGAAGCTGATAAGTCTAAGGCTTAAATTCCATTTATTAATATAAATTAACTAAGTACGAGGTTTACAGTGGATATTGCACAGTTAAATGAAAAAATAAAACAGGAAAGTGCATTTGTAGATTTACTTTTTTCCGAGATCGGTAAAGTAATTGTCGGGCAGAAAGAAATGGTTGAAAGATTAGTTGTAGGGCTATTGGGTAATGGGCATGTACTTCTGGAAGGTGTTCCCGGACTGGCTAAAACTCTGGCAATAAAAACCCTTGCCGCTGCAATGAAATCAAAGTTTCAGAGAATTCAGTTTACTCCTGATCTTCTTCCTGCTGATTTAATAGGAACACAGATCTATAATCAGAAAGATGGAAATTTTTTAATCCGTAAAGGACCTATCTTTTCGAATTTTATTCTTGCTGATGAAATTAACCGCGCACCTGCAAAAGTACAAAGTGCACTTCTCGAAGCAATGCAGGAAAGACAAGTTACTATAGGTGAGCAGACTTTTAAACTTGAAGAACCTTTCCTC
>JBATIA010000329.1:0-5879 GCA_049667415.1 Ignavibacteriaceae bacterium | reverse complement strand
AAGTAGAGCGGAGAGGGCGGGATTCGAACCCGCGATACCAGTTTCCCAGTATGACGGTTTAGCAAACCGTTGGTTTCAGCCACTCACCCACCTCTCCGAAGCTGAAAAAACTTGATGACAAACATAAGATATTCAGGTAAATATTAAAAGTTGAATTGCCGATTTAATGTTTGATTTTCTTTACTAAAAAGAAAATCAGGAATACTATTAATGCTAATACAACTGCTGTTGGTCCGCTTGAAATGTCTAATTTAAATGCGATGAAAATAGCAATCGGCGGCACTAATGCTCCAATCAGAATTGAGATAAGAAAAACCTGCGATACACGATTACCAATAAGCAGTGCAGTAGAAGCTGGGAGGATTAGATAAGCAAATGTGAAAACGTCTCCAACAAACCTTGTAGTAAGTGAAATCCCAATTCCTACTATTAAGTAAAAAATTAACAACCAGAATCTGGAATTAACTCCATGTGCAGTTGCAGTTTCGGCATCAAAGGTCACAAATTTTAATTGCTTAGAAAATAAGCTGAAGAATAAAACTATGATGAAAAGGATTACGAGTAAAGTAAAAAACTCTTGAGCACCAATAAAGAGAATATCACCTTTAAGAATGGATTCAATTTCTGAAATTTCTGCAATCGGACTTTTTTGTATAAAAATAATTCTTAAGGCTACAGCAACTACAAAAACAATTCCAAGCAGTCCATCCTGAGTTACATACTTTTGTTTGTAACCTTGCGAAAATATTAAGACAGCTATAACTGCAAAGAGAAGAGAAAAGAAAGTGTGTTCAAAATGATGAAGAAAAGAATTTTCAATAGACTGAACACCAAATAGGGAAGCGAGTAATTCTTCCAGGTTTAAAAAATGTAGAAAGGCGAACGCAACGCCTGCTATTGCTGCCTGTGTAAGTGCTGCACCTAGAAAGACTGCTCTTTGTGATACAACAAATACTCCAAGGAATGAACAGATGACTCCTGCAGCCACACCTCCAGCCAATGCATATGGGAATAGTTCAAATAGGATCTTAATCGTTTCCAGGTCTTATTCCTTTATGTTTTGTGGTTATTAGATATTCGCCGTCCACTTTCTTTACTTCAATATTAGCAGAATAAGTATTCGCTAAGTTTTCCTCTGAAATAATATCATCTATCTTTCCAAATTGAAAACTTCCTTTTTCGAATAACATAATTTTCCTAACAAGGTTTGCAACATCTGTAAGAAAATGACTTACAATAAGAATCGTTAGATTATATTCCTCGTGAAGGTCTGATATTAAGTTTAATACAGAATGGTGTGAAGTTGTATCCAATCCATTTGTTGGTTCATCAAGAATCATAACATCAGGTTTAACGGCAAGTGCCCTGGCTATAAGAACCCGCTGTCTTTGTCCACCGGAAAGACTGTTGTAGTTTAATGATTTGAGTGAGCTTATCTCAACGCGTTCCAGACTTTCATTAACAATTTCTTCATCGAGTGAGCCGGGAGATTTAAATAACTTTAACAGTGAATATCGACCCATCATAACTACATCGTGCACACTGTAGGGCAAGAGCGGTTGCACAATATCACGCTGGGGGACGTAACCGAAAACAAGGTTGTTCTTTTCAATTTTTCCTGCCAGAGGTTTTATATTCCCTAGTAGTGTTTTCAAAAAAGTTGTTTTACCTGATCCGTTTGGACCCACAAGACCTATAAAATCATTTCTTTCAATTGAAACGTTCAAATTTTCATGAATAACTTTTCTTCCATATCCAATAGAAACGTTTGAAAATTCTATAATAGATTTTGTATTTTGATTAACCATTGATAGAAATCTGATTTACGATGTAATCAATTAATTTAATATAAGAATCTATCCCTTCAATACCGAAAACAGCGTTCGGTACTTTAACTACTTTAACTCCTGTTGATTCAGATATATGATTAGGAGCGCTGTCACTATAATAATTTTCCATTAGAATAATTTTAATTTTTCCTTTTTTTATTTGTTGAATAAGCTCAGCATCATGTGAAGGTGTTGGTGGAATACCAGGTTTAGGTTCAACATTGCCTATAACATTTAACCCAAATCTGTCTGTAAAATAAGTCCAGCTTTTATGAAAAGTGATAATATTCTTTTGTTTAATACCTGATATTTTTGTTGTCCATTCATTTAATTTAGAATCAATTGATTTCTTAAAGTTGTCAAGATTCTTCTTGAAATAATCTGCATCCTGCAAAGAGAAATCTACAAGAGCGTGGTAAATTTCATCAGCCATTATTTTAGCATTTTCAGGATCGAGCCAGTAATGAGGATTACCAAAAGGGTGTACGTCTCCCTGACTTGCATCAACTTTAGTAGTTGGTATTTCTTTTTTAGGAATGTTCACTGAGAGGTCTATTAACTTCAGGTTATCATTTCTGGAACCATCGATCAGTTGAGGCAGCCATTTTTCCAGGTCGAGACCTATCTTAAATACAATATCAGCTTTTCTTAGTTTAAGCATATAGCTTGGCAATACTTCCAGAAAATGTGGGTCCTGGTCACCCCGGCATAAATACTCAACAGTGACTTTATGGCCACCAATATTCTTTACAATATCGGCGATAACAGTTGTAGTGGTTACAACTTTAATTTCTGCAAAACCATTAAGAGAGATAAGGAATGGAAATATAATTATTAATAACTTTTTCATTTTATACCTTTTAATTTCCTGTATTAAAATTGATGCGCTTTATGCGGACCAAGTGAAAAAATCATTTGTAAAGTTATAGTAGTCTCAGTATCCTTTTTGAATCCATCTGCCAGGCCAAAGAATAAATTTTGAGCACTCAATCTGAGTGCAAGAGTTTCTTCAACCGGGTAATAGCCAACCCAGTATTCAATTCCATTTGTTTTAGTCATATCATCGGTTGCAAGTGTTTTGAAAGAAGGCTCATCTCCGATTATACCATAAGTAAAATCATATTTTAATCCAACACTGAATTGTTTAAGAAATTGATAATCGAAATAAATAAAACCACCGAAAGTATTTATTGATTCAATTGATGGTTTTAATTCCGTACCTCTGATTACATTCCGATGATTTAGAATACCTTCCCAATGAATAACCAAAGACGTGTAGCTATCAGGTTTATACTTGAATTTGAAATCCATACCCCCGTATAAGTAAGTTAACATTTCTGAAGGGAAACCGATACTATCCGGAATATAAAATGATGAATTAGCATAGTTACCATACGATCCGCTTAAACCAATATCAAGATTACTGAAATCACCGATTGAAAAAAAAGAACCAAAACGTCCGACAAATATTAGACTATTACCACGCACCTCGAAAGCGTCTGCATCCTCACCACCTGTATTGTTTGTGATTGCATCGCCTTTGTAAACACCTAAGTCTAAGGTGGTATAAAAATCTTCAGTGGGTAAAATAAAACTAAAATTTACACCAATATCGTTAAAGCCTTCTTCCCCAAAATATACTTGATGGAAAAGTGGTCTGTTAATAAAAGGCCAGGCGTGTGGGTGAAACATATTCAATTTACCGAAACCAAGAAGATATTTCCCGGCTTTTAATTGTATATCTAATGGTAATCCACGAACAATGTTAGCATAAACTTCCTCTGCACTGAACTCACCTTCTTCAAATGCTATGTTAGCTGTAGCTTTGGCATATGGGTTTAAATATCCATCTATGTAAAGTTCGAATGAAGGAATATCAAAGTTTAATTTACCGTATTCGGGTGTATCCTTATTAAAATTAGTAAAAGCATTAAAGGTACCGATTAAACTTATATCTGGGTTTACGTTTGATTGAGATAAAATAAGTGAATTAAATATTAAGAAATAAAAAATCAGTTTTTTTGACATTAAACTCTCCGAATAATTGAAACGATTATTAAGTGAACCAGAAAATAGTCTGGTTCGAAAATAGTTAAGTAAGGTAAGAGAGTTTTGGAGGTGCTCGAAGAAAATTATTTGATAGACGAAGAGAGCTGAGTTTATTTTTGTTCTTAGAGACAGAATAGAAAATCAGGTTAGGTTTTAATACAGTAAAATGATTTGAAAAATTTGTAATCGCGGTTTGTAAATTTAAAAAGTTCAGGTGAATGATACACTCAAATTCTGATCTGGAAACTTGTGTTTGACAATTCGAATCGTTTGCAATATCCAGTGAAGAAATCTTATCGAAATCATAGTTATGAAAATGAAATACATCTAGAATGAAAATTAAAATGTAACAGCAAAGAATAACTCTGTTAACCTGAGCACGATATTTTATAACTGAATTTGCCATAATTGCATCTGCAAGATTCAATTTTTCTTTACTTAAATCAAGCATAATATTTTAGTAAAACCTGAAATGACTGAAGAAAAACCAACTGGATTAGATTGTTTATCAAAGCACCTTTTAATACATTTGATATCTAAAATTATATTCTTCCCCTAATTAAAATGAACAATTTCAAAGGCATAGATTACTATAATATTGAATCATTACTTTCTGATGAAGAAAGAATGATTCGGGATACAGTTCGCGAATTTGTATCCGATGAAGTAATCCCGATAATAGAAAAACATAATAGAGAATCTACGTTTCCAATGCACCTTGTTCCAAAGATGGCAGAACTTGGCTTGTTCGGAAACACTCTACCTCAAAAATATGGCTGCGCAGAACTTAACTATGTTTCTTATGGATTGATTACCCAGGAATTGGAAAGGGGAGACAGCGGTATAAGAAGTTTTGTCTCCGTTCAAAGTTCATTGGTGATGTATCCAATTTTCAAATTTGGAAATGATGAGCAAAAAGATAAATGGCTTCCTCAATTAGCTAATGGAACGAAAATCGGTTGCTATGGTTTGACTGAACCCGATTATGGTTCAAACCCATCCGGAATGGTAACCAAAGCCGAAAAAGCTAATGGCGGATTCATTCTCAATGGTGCAAAAATGTGGATCACCAACGGAACTATTGCAGATGTTGCTGTTGTTTGGGCAAAACTTGATGGTGTTGTTCGCGGATTCATTGTCGAGAAAGGAATGAAAGGTTTTACAGCACCTGAAATGAAAGGTAAACATTCTTTGAAGGCGTCTGTAACCTCAGAATTAATTTTTGATAATGTATTTCTTCCAGAAGAAAATTTACTTCCTAAATCAGAAGGACTTAAAAGCGCTTTAATGTGCTTAAACCAGGCGAGGTATGGTATTGCATGGGGAGTTGTTGGAGCAATGATGGCTTGCTATGATTCCGCACTTAATTATGCAAAGAGCAGAAAACAGTTTAGTAAGCCTATAGCAGGCTACCAGATGACACAGGAAAAACTGGTTTACATGCTCACTGAAATTACCAAAGCTCAATTGCTTAATTTACAGTTAGGCAGGATGATGGATAAAGGTGAAGCTAAACACGTTCATGTTTCAATGGCGAAAAGGAATAATTGTGAAAAGGCTTTAGAAATAGCTCATATTGCCAGAGAAATTCTTGGTGCAAATGGTATTCTTGATGAATACCCGGTAATGAGACATGCTGCTAATCTGGAATCGGTAAAAACATACGAGGGAACACATGAAATGCACACACTTATAATTGGTGAGGAAATTACAGGGATTCCAGCATTTGAATAAATACATTAAAATCTACTATGAATGAAAAATTAAAAATAACAGAAGCCCTTACATTTGATGATGTGTTGCTTGTTCCGGCAAAATCATCTGTATTACCTCGTGAAGTAGATGTAACTACTTTACTCACTCCTGAAATTAAATTGAATATACCTATTATTTCAGCGGCTATGGATACTGTTACAGAAGCTGATCTTGCTATCGCTATGGCAAGAGAAGGTGGGATTGGGATACTTCATAAAAATATGAGCATTGAAAGACAATGTGAGG
>JBATIA010000328.1:0-7702 GCA_049667415.1 Ignavibacteriaceae bacterium | reverse complement strand
GGTTCAACAGGAGGATATATTACCTTTTTATTGTTGGTATCAAATTTATTGCAACCTCAGTTAGAAATTCCGTTACTAGATGGGATTATTTTTCTTTATAATAATGAAGAATTACAAAATATGGATCATATAAATTTAGAGGGACTTATATCGGAAAGAGAGATTGATAACAAAGTTAGAAGAGCTGTTAAAAACTAAAAAAAGCTCTTCAAACGAAGAGCTTTTCTTATTCACAAAATATTTTCCTTTGATTCTTATTTGGCTGCAGGTTTAGCAGATTGTAAGTTGTTCAAATATTTTGTCAGACTAGCTTTCTTTCTGGAAGCAGTATTCTTTTTAATAAGACCTTTTGAGGTTCCCTTATCCAGTACGCTTACTGCTTCTTTGTAGAGCTTTTCTGCTTCTTCTTTATTTGTCGTAGCTAATACCTTCTTAACGCTGGACTTTAAACGTGTAGCACCCTGCTGGTTAACCTCTCTTTTTCTTTCGTTTGTTCTTATCCTTTTCTTCGCCGATTTATGAGTTGCCATTAAGCGTAAATCCTTTTCTTTTAGTCTAAAAATGAGTGCCAAATATAGGGCATAGCGTGTTTGAAATCAACCAGCGTTGGGGTAACTTTTGCGGGCAAATTTGCTTTCATCCAGAATTTGCCTGTCGGTAGACAGGCTTGTTTCGGGATCTCAAAATATTGTCTTGGAACTAAGACCCTGAACCAAGTTCAGGGTGAAGAAACATGCTCAAAATCAACGAAATATATCACTCAATCCAGGGCGAAAGCACAAGTGCCGGACGACCTTGTGTTTTTGTTCGACTGACTTACTGCAATCTCCGCTGCACCTATTGCGATACTGAGTATGCTTTTTATGAAGGAAAGGACATGTCAGTCCAGCAGGTAATTAATGAAGTTGAAAAATACAATTGCAAACTTGTTGAAATAACCGGTGGTGAGCCTCTCGTTCAAATGGACGAATGTCTTGATTTAATGATCAAACTCTGCACACTCGGTTATGAAGTTTTGATCGAAACGGGAGGAAGTCTTTCAATAAAAGATATCGATTCGAGAGTTAAAATAATTATGGATTTGAAATGTCCATCAAGCGGAATGGAACAGAAAAATCTTTACCAAAATTTAATGTTCCTGAAACTAGAAGATGAGCTAAAATTTGTTATCGGAGACCGGAAGGATTATGAGTGGACAATTGATATGCTTAAAAAATATAATCTTCAGGGTAAATGTGAAATACTTTTTTCGGTCGTGTTTGGTAAACTTGAACCGGTTGAACTTATAAACTGGATATTAGAAGATAAACTTGATGTGAGATTTCAACTGCAGATGCACAAGTACATCTGGCATCCGGAAACAAAAGGAGTATAATTAATTGAGATTACATGTCATCACGAGCGGAGCGAAGTGATCTCAAAGTTTATTTATAATTCTAAAGATTGCTTCGTCGCAGATTCCTCGCAATGACAGTAAAAATATTTATAACAAAACAATAATTATGAAAATAGCAAAAGAATTCAGATGGGAAATGGGACACAGGCTTCCCGAACATTTCGGGCAATGTAAAAATATTCACGGACATTCATACAAAATGCTGGTTGAGTTTGAGGGTGATCTTGATGAGAAGGGAATGATAATAGATTACTACGATGTTGAAAAGATTATTAATCCAATAGTCGAGAAACTTGACCACTCTTTTATGGTTAACAAAAATGATAAAACAGTGCTTGAATTTTTAGAAAAAATGAACTCAAAAAAAGTTGTTGTTGAATTTCAGTCAACTGCCGAAAACATTTGCAATTTCATTCTTGGCGAAGTTAAAAAAACCAATCTTCCTTCAAACATTAAAAGTATAAAAGTTCGTGTTTACGAAACTACTCACGATTACGCAGAAGAGACTCTCAATTTAAGATGAGTAAGAGTAGGACAAAGGGTAAGAAGAATTATAAATCATATAAATCTATCCAAAAGTATTCAAATGCACCCAAAGACTTTTCTCGCTTCAAGCTTTTTATTGAGTACGAAGGTACCCGTTACTCCGGTTGGCAGAAACAGGAGAATGCAAAAACAATTCAAGGAACTATAGTTAAAGCAGCAATAGAAATTTTCGGAGATGACTTCGTTGATATACAGGGTTCAGGAAGAACTGACAGCGGAGTCCACGCACTTTGCCAGGTTGCTCATTTTGATGTAAAAACTGTTCTCGCACCTGAAATAATTCGAATAAAGTTAAATGGTCTTTTACCTTCCGATATAAATATTATTAAAATTCAAAAGACGAATAATAGTTTTCACTCAAGACACGATGCAAAATGCCGTAGCTACCTATATCAAATTTCCAGAAGAAGAACTGCATTTGGTAAAAAATACGTTTGGTGGGTGAAAGATAAACTTGATTTTAAGAAGATGGAATCAGCATCTAGATTTTTTATTGGTATGCACGACTTTTCTTCTTTTACCGATGATGATCCAGATGAGAAATCAACAAAGGTACTAATCGATGATATTCAGATTAGAGAAGAGGGTGACTTAATATTTATAAGGATCGTCGGTTCACATTTCATCTGGAAAATGGTTAGAAGAATTGTTGGAGTTCTTGTTGAAGTGGGAAGGGGAAAGAAAACTGAGAATGATATTATAAGTTATCTTAGAGTAAAATCAAATGAAGTTGCAAAGTTCACCGCACCACCATCCGGGTTATTTTTGGAAAAAGTACTATATGAGGGGGAAAGTTTCTCGGAAGAGTTTGGTTCAACAATTAAAATTTAACAGACTCAACTCACCATCTTTTTCAATCTATGAATTTCATCACGCAAATTGGCAGCTCTCTCGAACTCAAGGTCTTTAGCTGCTTTGTGCATCTCTTCAGTTAATTGTAAAATCAGGTCCTCTTTTTGCTCGTTGTTCATATACTTTAAAATCGGTTCTGCGACTTTAGAAAATCCGTAATCAGCTTTTTCATCTTTCTTTCTAATATCTGCAATTGATGTTGATGAAAGAATTTCTTCCATACTTTTGTATATAGTTGCTGGAATGATATTATGTTCTTCGTTATACTTTCTCTGAAGCTTCCTTCGCCGGTTTGTTTCCTTAATTGTCTTCTGCATCGATTGAGTAATTACATCTCCGTACATAATTACTTTGCCATTAACATTACGGGCTGTTCTGCCCGCTACCTGCATAAGTGATTTTTCACTGCGGAGGAAACCTTCTTTGTCGGCATCAATAATGGCAACAAGTGAAACTTCTGGTAGATCAAGTCCCTCTCTTAAAAGGTTTACACCAACTAATACATCAAATTCACCTAAACGTAAATCGCGAAGTATTTCTACTCGCTCAAGTGAATCAATATCACTGTGAATGTAGCGAACCTGAATTTTTATTTTGTCCAGATAATCAGCCAGATCCTCCGCCATTTTCTTGGTTAGCGTTGTAACCAAAATTCTTTCTTTTTTGTTTGTCCGGGTTCTTATCTCATCTATCAGGTCATCAATCTGTCCTTTTATTGGTCTAACTTCGATTTCAGGATCAAGTAATCCGGTTGGGCGTATAATTTGCTCAACGATAATTCCTCCGCTCATTTCCAGTTCGTAATCACCGGGAGTAGCGCTAACGAATATTGTCTGGTTCAACATTCCCATAAATTCTTCGTACATCATTGGTCTATTGTCGAGGGCAGAAGGAAGACGAAAACCGTATTCAACCAAAGTTCCTTTTCTGCTCCTATCACCGTTGTACATTCCTCTTACTTGTGGAATAGTAACGTGTGACTCATCGATGACTAAAAGAAAATCATCCGGGAAATAATCGAATAAATTGAACGGACGAGACCCTGGTGCTCTTCCGTCCATATGCCTTGAATAGTTTTCAATTCCTGAACAATACCCGATCTCTTTCATCATTTCGATATCAAACCTGGTTCGCTGCTCAAGACGCTGAGCTTCCAGATACTTTTCGTTTTTGCGAAATTCTTCAAGTCGCTCTGCGAGTTCAAGTTCAATGTTGTGAATAGCCTTCTGCAACTTATCGCGGTCGGTAACAAAATATTTTGCCGGGTAAATAGGTGCCGATTCAACTTCTCTTAAAACGTTTCCGGTTAATGAATCTATAATTGAAATTTTTTCAACATCTTCGTCCCACAGCTCAATCCGGATTGCTTCTTCATTTTCATAAGCAGGGATAATTTCTATCACATCACCCCTTGCACGGAAAGTTCCTCTTCCAAATTCAGAATCATTTCTCACAAAATGAATGTCAATCAAATTTCGTAGAAATTTCTTTCTATTTAATTTTTCACCCTTTTTAACAAAGATTATTTGCTTGGCATACTCGTCCGGTGCACCAATGCCGTAAATACAGCTTACACTTGCCACCACGATTACATCTCTTCTTCCCTCAATTAGAGAAGTAGTTGCCTTTAATCGAAGTCGATCAATTTCTTCATTAATTGAAAAATCTTTCTCTATATAAAGATCGCTGGACACCACGTACGCTTCAGGTTGGTAATAATCATAATAGCTAATGAAAAACTCGACAGCATTCTCCGGGAAAAAAGATTTGAATTCGGAATAAAGCTGAGCAGCAAGAGTTTTATTGTGGGAAATAATTAGAGTCGGTTTATTTATCTGTTCAATTACATTAGAAATTGTAAAAGTCTTTCCGCTGCCAGTAACTCCAAGCAGAGTTTGGAATTTGTCTCCGGCATCAATTCTATCGACTAGCTGTTTAATTGCCTGAGACTGATCACCGGCAGGTTTGTAATTTGAGACAAGCTTGAACTTATTCATGGTTTAATCGAGTAAAACCTCGTGGGCATGGAATCCACTTTGATTTAAATGCCCTCTGAGTATAACAACTTTCGCAGTTTCAAATCCATCCGGCAACATAAAAGAACCAGAAACCCGAACTACTTTTCCATTTCTATCTGAAGTGAAAAAGCTAACTTCACCACCTTGCTGCTCTATTCCTCTATCAGCTAAAAGTTGAACTCTTATTTCTTTTACGGCGCTGTTGTTTGGATCAAAATCGGAGTAAGTTCCTAATTCGCTGCCTTTATCAAAATAGAATTTGTAGACTAAAAAAACTGCCGCAATAATTAAAACCGGCAGTATAAGCTTTTGTAATATTTTCATCTTTATTTTTTTATTTGATTAAATTGCAGGCAAATTTAACAAAATTGGGCTCAACTATTCAATGCATTAGAGGTATCTGATGAAGGATAAAAAATTATGGATAATTATTTCAGCTGTATCTGGTTTCACTGCTGTGGCAATTGGTGCATTTGGGGCACATGGCTTACGCGAAAACCTCTCTGCAGAAATGCTCGAGGTTTATAAGACAGGAGTACTTTATCAATTTATTCATACAATTGTTCTTTTAATTCTTTCCTTGACAAATTTTATAAAAACAAAAATCGCCTCAATATTTTTCCTTTTGGGAATAATACTATTTTCATTTTCACTTTATATCTACTCTACATCTGGAATTAAGTTTTTTGCCATGATTACGCCGGTTGGCGGAATGTGTTTTTTGATTGGATGGTTATGGATAATTATTGAAGCTATTAGAACCAAAATATTAAATTAAAAATTACTTAATTGCCCGAAGCTTAAAATAAACTTCTTCTGGTGAAAAGATTCCCGAGAAAAACCGCTCATAGATAACTGGTTCTAGGTTTACAAAAAAATCCATCCATTTTAATAAAGCAAAGTGCGAAGTAATAAATCTCTTGTCCAGAACTTCGAATTGTGCTTTTCCCTCATAATTTGTCCGGTGGTTAAGTTTCCATCTTTCATAAAACTTAAGCTTTCGGTTTCCTATGAATTCATAGTTGTCAAATGTCCGGATTGAGAAAGGAATTTTGTGATCAGGCTCACCGAAGTATTTAGTGTTCAAAAAGAAAGGTGCGTATACAATTAGAATCCCATTTGGCTTCAAAATACGGTAAAGTTCGGAAATAGTATTGTGAAAATTATTAAGGTGTTCCAGCACGTGGGATGCATATATCTCATCAAAATAATTTTCTTCAAAAGGATAGGGAAAAGTATTGATATCATGAATCATATTTCCACCGTAATCCACAATATCAAGGTTTGTGTAACCATCTTTAATATCTTTCCCGCAGCCGAGGTTTAATCTCTTCATTTATCTTTATTAAAATTCAATAATAATAGCATTGGCAAATTTAAGGAAGGGGAGTGATAATATGGAACAAAAAAAGCCCGATCTGAAAAGACCGGGCTGGAATTAATTAATATTAAGTTCTAATTAACCATCGCTGTGGGATTGTCTATCTCACTAAGCGTAACTTCTTCAATTTTAACCCTGGCAACACCTTTCTCAATAAGTCCCAGCTCAATTGCTGCACCTTTTGAAAGATCCAGTTCACGGTCACCAATGTAGGGACCCCTATCATTGATACGTATGATCACCGACTTGCCATTTTTGGGGTTTGTAACTTTTAATAATGTTCCGAACTTAAGCGATTTATGAGCAGCAGTTAATGCCATTTGGTCATAAATCTCACCATTTGCAGTTAGTTTACCATGAAACTTAGGTCCATACCAGGAAGCTTTCATAGTTCCACGATTAACATATTCCACAAATGAAGTATTAACGGTGCTTTCTTTTACCGTCTCAGGAACGAATTCTTCAGTAAGAATGCGCTCATCATTACCTTTATTCTCGTTGTTTATTACAGTAAATCCAACCAATCCACCTATTAAAATTATAAAAGACACTATTGCTAATGACTTCAAATAACACCTCTATTTAGTTTTACATATACTTTTGACACAACAAAATTAGGACGTGCAGTTTCTTATTCCTATTGGAATAGTTAGATGTTTAGGTTGTTCCTAAGTTTCCTGAATAATCGAATATAATAGTTTAATAGTCGACATATATTATTAATCGTATGATTGAGGGATAAAATCGGACTATTTGGTGGCTTGCTATTCCTTTAATTACCTTTTTTTCTTTACATTTAAGTTATGATTGAAAAGAAAAGACTTAAGAAGGAACTAAATCTATTTGATGTCTTTGCCCTTGCTACCGGGGCAACCCTTAGTGGTGGGTTTTTTTTACTACCGGGATTAGCCTCTGTCCAGGCAGGTTCGTTAATGTTTCTTTCATATCTAATTGCCGCAGTTCCCTTATTTCCAGCTATGCTAAGCAAAGTAGAATTAGCCACAGCAATGCCCAGATCTGGAGGGGTATATTATTTTCTTGATAGATCTTTAGGGCCCTTATTTGGGACAATAGGTGGAATTGGGATATGGTTAACCTTGCTTCTTAAAGTATCTTTTGCATTGATTGGTATGGGGGCATATTTGTCTCTTTTTGTTAATGATTTGCCGATGAAAGCTGTGGCAATTGTTCTTGCTGCTTTACTTGGTGTTGTAAATATTTATGGCGCAAAAAAATCAGGATTTTTACAAATAGTGTTAGTAATCTTCTTATTACTAATTCTGGGGTTATTTATAATTGGCGGTATTCCTAAAGTTGATTTCACTCATTTTAGGGATGCTTTTAGTACCGATTTTCAAAGTGTAATTTCGACAGCAGGATTAGTATATATGAGTTATATAGGGATAACAAAAGTCGCGGGTGTTTCGGAGGAAATAAAAAATCCAGAGAAAAACTTACCCTGTGGTGTATTCTTATCCTTCATAGTTATTATAATAATTTATACTGTTG
>JBATIA010000327.1:0-4758 GCA_049667415.1 Ignavibacteriaceae bacterium | reverse complement strand
CAGCGACGGTACTGCACTTCTTGGACCACCTTGGGAAAAATACGCACAGAAACCATTTCAGCTCCTCGAAGAAGGAATGGTCTTTACCATCGAACCAAGATTAAATATTGCAAACAGAGGAATTGCTACAGTTGAAGAAATGGTAGTTGTAACCAATACTAGTGCTGAATGGCTTTCAACTCCACAAAAGGAATTAATCTTAATTAACTAAAAATAATGGGATTGGGTAGAAATACTTTACTTTGGGCTTCGAGGAATAATTGTCTGAAGAACCGTGTTCCAAAAATGAAGTTTATGCAGAGAGCGGTCAAAAGGTTTATGCCGGGTGAGACGGCAGAGAAAGCAATTCTGGCTACAAAAGAACTTCTAAAAAATAATATTCCGACAACTCTTACTCACCTTGGTGAAAACATTGCTAACCTTGAAGAAGCTGAAATAAACACACAGCACTATCTTGATTTATTAGATAAAATAAATAAAGAAAAATTTGATATCGAAATTTCCTTAAAACTAACTCAAATTGGATTGGATCTATCAATTGAAAAAACTCTGGAATTCTTTGCAACTATCGTAGAAAAAGCAAAAGCCTTGAACAATAATGTCTTCATCGATATTGAGGATAGTTCTTATGTAGATAAGACAATTAATTTTTATAAAAAGACAAAAGAACAATACAACAATGTAGGTTTGTGTCTGCAGGCATACCTTTATCGTACTATGGATGACCTCAGGAATATGATTAAGATTAATCCATTTATACGACTTGTAAAAGGTGCATATAAAGAACCCGCAACAATAGCGTTCCCAAAAATGTCTCAGGTAAATAAAAATTTTATATCTTTGTCTAAATACTTGCTTGAGCAGATTAATGAGAAAGAGATCCGGGTTGCATTTGGAACACACGATTTATTGATCCAGGAGCAAGTTAAAAGAGAAGCGAAAAGGATAGGACTTCAGAAGGAAAAATTAGAATTTCAAATGCTATATGGAATTAAAACATCCGAACAGTTTAAGCTGGCTTTGGATGGTTACAAAATACGTACTTTAATAAGCTATGGTGAACAATGGTATCCATGGTATATGCGAAGACTTGCAGAGCGACCTGCAAATGTTGGGTTCGTATTAAAAAATATATTTAGTAAGTAGTATAAATCAATAAATACAATAAGTTATGAGTGATAATCTAAGTGGAATCTTTCCACCACTAACAACTCCTTTCACTGACGACGAGCTTTCTCTTGAAAAGCTGCTGAGAAACATCAGGAAGTACGAAAGAAGAGAACTAACAGGATATGTTCTGTTTGGTTCAAATGGTGAAAGTGTATTCCTTACAAGAAGTGAGAAGCTGCAAATTATCTCCGAAGTACGGGAGCACACAAAGAAAATTCTAATAGCAGGTAGCGGTTCAGACTCGATAAAAGAAACAATTCATTTAACAAATGAAGCTGCTGAAAAAGGTGCTAACTATGCTTTAATTATAACACCATCTTTTTTTAAATCAGAAATGAAACATCACACCTTTCTTAATTACTATACAAAAGTTGCCGAAAGCGTAATGATTCCTGTTATAATCTATAATGTTCCTAAATTCACAAATGTTAATATTGAGCCTGAAACTATTATTGAATTGGCTTCACATCCAAATATTGCTGGCTTAAAGGATAGTACAGAAAATCCATCAAGAATTTCTGAGATAGTCGCCAATGTTCCTCCTGCTTTCAAGCTAATAGTTGGTACTGCTTCAGTCCTTTTTTCCGGATTATCAAGCGGTGCTTCCGGAGCTATACTGGCACTGGCAAACGTAGCACCCGATGAATGTTTAAATATATATAGTCTTTACTTAGCTGGAAGCAATACAGAATCTCTCGCCTTACAAAACAAAATGATACCGGTTAACAGAGCAGTCACTTCAAAATATGGAGTAGCTGGTTTAAAGGCTGCAATGGATATACTTGGTTATGATGGCGGAAATCCCAGAATGCCCCTCGAGCCATTAAATGAAGCTCAAATATTAGAACTGAAAATAATTTTAAGAAATGCATCTTTAATAGAATAAGGATTTTTAGTGAACTCATTTAACCCCCCAAAAAGAATTTTAATGGGACCTGGTCCCTCAAATGTGCATCCCAGAGTTTTGGAAGCAATGGCTCGACCAACCATCGGTCACCTCGATCCAAAATTCATCGAACTTATGGATGAAATAAAAGAACTATTAAAGTATGCTTTCCAGACCAAAAATGAAGTTACATTTGCTGTTTCAGGTCCGGGTTCAGTTGGGATGGAAACTTGTCTGGTTAATCTGGTTGAACCCGGATCAAAAGTTTTAGTTTGTATCAACGGTGTTTTTGGTGGAAGAATGAAAAGTATTGTTGAAAGATGTGGTGCCGATCCAGTTGTTCTAAGTGTTCCCTGGGGAAGAGCTATTGATCCAGAATTATTTGAAGATACTTTAAAAAAAAATACTGGAATATCTGTTTGTGCATTTGTTCATGCAGAAACGTCAACTGGTGCAAAGAGTGACATAAAAACATTAACTGAAATTGCTCATAAATATAATTGCCTTATTATTGCTGATACAGTTACTTCTCTTGGAGGTATTCCTCTTTTAATTGACGAGTGGAATATTGATTCGTCCTATTCAGGTTCTCAGAAATGTCTTTCCTGCCCTCCCGGACTTTCACCAATTACATTTAACGAAAGAGCTACAGAATTTATAAGGAACAGAAAAACACCTGTCCAGAGTTGGTTTATGGATTTAAATCTTATCCTCAGCTATTGGGGTGGAAGATCAAAAAGAGCATACCATCACACCGCACCAATTAATTCACTTTATGCTCTTCACGAATCTTTATTAATTCTAAAGGAAGAAGGAATTGAAAATTCATGGAAGCGACATAAAACAAATGGAAATAAACTAGTTCAGGAATTAGAAAAAATTGGATTAAAACCATCCGTAAACGAAAGTGAAAGACTTCCTCAACTTACCGCAGTTATTATTCCGGAGGGAATTGATGAAGCCAAAATAAGAAAATCTTTGCTTGATGATTACAACATTGAAATCGGTGCTGGTCTCGGTGAGTTAGCTGGTAAAGTCTGGCGAATTGGACTGATGGGTTTTTCTTCGAATGAAGAAAATATTAGTTCCTGCGTTTATGCATTAAAAGAAATTATAGTAAAATGAGTAATCATGATCGTTACATTAGTGCTAGTCTTGCTGAATTGATAAAAGATTCTTGATTAAACCCGGAATGACAGCAATGCTATGAAATCAAATTTACTTTTACTTCTAACAGCTATTATCTGGGGTTTCGCTTTTGTGGCACAACGGGCAGGGATGGAATTCATTGGACCATTCACTTTCAATACAGCACGATTTACACTAGGCAGTCTCTCGTTAATTCCTCTCTTATTAATAAACCAAAACAAGAAATTTGAGAAAGAAAAACTCTTCACACTAAAAGATAAAAAGCTTTTTTATGGTGGTCTTGTTTCAGGCACGGTACTTTTTTTAGGAGCTTCTTTTCAACAGGGGGGGTTGGTTTACACAGACGCTGGAAAGGCAGGATTTATAACGGGATTCTATGTTATACTCGTTCCAATATTGGGTCTGTTCATAAGTCAAAAAACATCTTTATTGACTTGGCTGGGTGCAATTGTGGCAACAGTTGGATTATATTATTTGAGCATTAATGAATCGTTCGATGTTAATATTGGAGATGTTTTAGTACTGATTGGTGCATTCTTTTGGGCAATTCAGATTTTGGTTATAGGATATTATTCTGTGAAGGTCAATTCTTTTCAATTAGCTTTTTCACAATTTGTTGTCTGTGCATTACTTAGTTTTATAGCAGCTATTTTTACTGAGACAATTGTTTTACAAAATATATTATTTGCGTATCTACCTATTCTATACGCAGGCTTTTTTTCAGTGGGAATAGCCTTCACTGTTCAGGTGGTTGCACAAAGAGAAGCTCATCCCGCAAATGCAGCAATTATTATGAGTCTCGAAGCCGTTTTTGCAGTTCTGGGAGGCTGGTTAATTCTAAACGAATCGATTCCTCTCAGGGGATTATTTGGTTGCTTGCTAATGCTGATTGGAATGATTCTTTCACAACTTTATCTTTTTAAAAGAAAAAAATAATTTTTTTAAGATTATTAATTAGTGGGAGATTTCGATGAAAAACACTACGCTTTCTTTTATTACAATAGAAATCTTGTTTTGCTTGACTTCCCTTCTCTATTCGCAGAACGACTTACAAAGCAAATTAGGATCAATTCCCGGAATCATAAGTATAGAAAGAATTGAACCAGACTCTGAATATGTTGAGGCATTCAAAATATTTTTTGAGCAGCCTGTTGATCACACTAATCCGGAGGGAGAAAAGTTCAAACAAAAATTTTATTTATCGCACCGAGACTATTCGCTACCGATGGTAATAGAACTTGATGGATATAATATAGATTTCAATAGACCAAATGAGCTTGCAGAAATATTAAAGAGTAATCTCATTGTTGTTGAACATCGCTATTTTGGAGAATCTGTTCCAGATAGTATGGATTGGAAATATTTAACCATTGAGCAGGCTGCAAATGATCATCACAGAATTATTGAAACATTCAAAAAAATCTACGAAGGTAAATGGATAACTACTGGTATTAGTAAAGGCGGACAAACAACATATTTTCATAAATATTATTTTCCTGACGACGCTGATATTTCTGTTTGTTATGTTGCCCCACTCAACCTCACCTCTGAAG
>JBATIA010000326.1:0-1953 GCA_049667415.1 Ignavibacteriaceae bacterium | reverse complement strand
GTATACACCAGATACTCATAATTACTTAAACTATGCACCCCCAAGTTGTAGAGAACATTTTAGTACTAATCAGATTCAGAAGATGAATCAAACCTTATCAAGTATTCTTTCCTATCTTATAAATGCTTCTGTTCCTTTGGCGAATAAAACAAATGGTAACCTTATCCCGAATATTCCAGTTATCCAACCTAGTACTCTCACAGTTGTGGGTTTAATAACGGTTAACTCCGGAACACCGGTAGTTTTATCAAATGGCGAGAGCTATGATATAAGAACGAATCAGGAAAGATTTCCAAATTATCTAAGTTACGGTAATATAAAACATAATAACTGGAATGATCAAACTTCAGAATTCAAATTGACCGAAAACTATATCGTAGGTGGAACAGGGACTCATTATAGAGATGCAAATTTTCTTGGATTAAATTATGGCAAGATTGAAGTATTACTTGAAGGACAGCTTATGCCTGGCAAAGGTAGTGCGGAGTTTCAAGATCCCTGGTATGTATTGAGTAACGGAACCCAGCCCGGCAACTACTGGAAGCAGTTTATTTCTTCCTATGAACCAACGGGAAAAGAAGGTGCTACAGAAAAAGGCGTCTTCTTAAATCAAGGTTCGCCAAACTGGGCTCCACCTTACTACTCGGTTGGAATGCCTACTGAGCAAACTATAAGTGTTAACGGAAAAAACAGGAAATTCTATCCATTCAAATGGACGGGAACAATTGCAAATTTCCAGTACGAGTATAACAGGCAAACCGGTGTAGTCTTTACAGGTACTAATGCAGTAGTAGAAGCCAACTTAAAGGGAACCCAGCTATCAAATGACATCAATGCTTACAATAATAATAACCAGAAAAAATTTGTAAGATCGGATAATGGAGTTTTGCATAACGTTTATATCAGTCTCGATGCACTTTGGTACGAAAGAAGCACGGATGGTGGAACAACCTGGTATATTGAAGGAGGCAATCCGCTAAATACTAATAATCCTAAAGGTGTATCAATAGCCCATCTTCCAGGGTCATCTGGTGATGATTATGTGGTAGTTGCGTATCAATGCACTTCATCTACCGGTTCTGAAGTTTGGATAGAATTATTTAAAAATGGTGTTCGTCCTTATGGCACCGGTTTCAGAAGGAAAGTAGTATCCTTCATACACTCACCGGGTGAATATAACGATATGAATGCTGAACCTGTAGTAGCACTTAATTGGGGTTCAACCTACAAAGATTTTATGGTAGTATTCAAGGTTCCCGGGATGTTACCAGAAAATGGTGATGATCCTACTATCGCAGGTCTTTACCGATGCCTCGGTCGACTTAATCCAATGATATATTATCAGATGGAGTGGTATAATACAGATATAAATATTCCAGCTCATGCTTTAATACCAACAACAGGGATCAATTCTTTGTATCCTGCTTTCGCAGGGGAATTAGTAAGCCAAAGCAACTATTTTCACCTAGCTTACCAGGAGAATAATCAGATTAAATATTATTATATGTATGGTCAAACAGGAACTGGCTCGCTTAGCACTGGAGGCAATCCTTATGTTTGTTCTAACAACACCGGCTTTTCTCAACACTACAATCCTTCAATAATTTCTATGGGCACAACTGCAAGAGTCTGCTGGGTAGGCTACAGGATGGTTTATTATGAAGAAGAAAATGAAGTTGATGCATTCCCTCAGTATAGGGTGCTTTTCAGGCGTCCGGGTCAAACGAGCTTCTGGCAGTTTGGTAACAATGTTTCCTCGCCAAATATAAATAAAAATTCAACAAGTACTTATTATGCTTTTGCCTGGAGTGAGAACAATAGTCAAATATGGTTTGCAGATAATTCTCTTTCAACAGTAAGATTGCTTGATGATGTCACCGGTCAGCAGGTTCAGGTAAGCAATGGTACCGCTACTACTAATATGTATTGTATGATTTATGAGCATAGTACAGG
>JBATIA010000325.1:0-6367 GCA_049667415.1 Ignavibacteriaceae bacterium | reverse complement strand
GTCCAGCACGGAGGTGGTGAAAAAGTAACTCCTCCGGTTCCAACTTATGATGAAGATCTTGAAAGACTAAGACTGATACGAGAAAAAATAGCAGCAGAAAAAAAACTTTCTGAGGATGAAAAACGATTTTATCTTGATTACGAAAAGTTCACGGAGGATGTACAATGGATTCCTGAAGTTGTAATGATTGCAAAAAATGTCTACGTATGGCTGCATCAGCTTTCAGAAAAATATAAAAGAGAAATTAAACGACTTGACCAGGTACCCGATGAAGAGCTGGATCAACTGGCTCGTTGGAATTTTAATGCACTTTGGCTGATTGGAATTTGGGAACGAAGCAATGCCTCGCAAAAGATCAAACATCTTACTGGAAATATAAGTGCTGTTTCATCTGCTTACTCACTTTACGATTATGTAATTGCCAATGAACTTGGCGGTGAAGGAGCATTTCAAAATCTAAAAGATCGTGCTTGGTCTCGTGGAATAAGAATGGCGAGCGATATGGTTCCAAACCATATGGGAATTTATTCTAAGTGGATAATTGAAAAACCTGATTATTTTTTGCAGAGAAATGAACCTCCTTATCCTAATTATACTTTCAACGGACAAAACCTTTCTGAAGACGACCGGGTTGAGGTAAGGATCGAGGATCAGTATTACCACCGTAAAGATGCAGCGGTTGTATTTCAGAGAAGGGACAAATACACAGGCTCGGTTAAATATATTTACCACGGTAACGATGGAACAAATATGCCTTGGAATGATACTGCTCAATTAAATCTGTTAAATCCTGAAGTCCGGGAGTCACTCATTCAGACAATTATGCACGTTGCCCGAAAAACTCCCATTATACGTTTTGATGCGGCAATGACATTAGCAAAAAAACATTACCAGAGATTATGGTTTCCAGATCCCGGCTCAGGTGGTGCAATACCTTCCCGAATAGACTATTCAATGACAATAGAGCAATTCAATCAACTAATGCCGAATGAATTCTGGCGTGAAGTTGTTGACAGAATTAATGCGGAAATGCCGAATGTTCTTCTTCTTGCCGAAGCTTTTTGGTTAATGGAAGGTTACTTTGTGCGTACACTTGGAATGCATCGTGTTTACAACAGTGCATTCATGCATATGATGATGAAGGAGGAGAATGATAAGTACCGCAAGCTTGTTACAAATACACTTGAATTTAACCCGGAAATATTAAAACGCTACGTTAATTTCATGAGCAATCCGGATGAAGAGACGGCGATCAATCAATTTGGCAAAGGCGATAAATATTTTGGTGTTGCTGTAATGATGCTAACAATGCCGGGCTTGCCAATGTTCGGACACGGACAGATCGAAGGTTTTTCAGAAAAGTACGGGATGGAATATAAACAGGCATATTATAATGAAACTTCAGATGAACATCTTGTATGGCGACACAATAAAGAATTATTCCCTCTAATGAAGATGCGTTATCTCTTCAGTCAGGTTGAGAATTTTGAGTTTTATGATTTCTTTGACAAAAACGGAGATGTGAATCAGAATGTTTACGCATTCAGTAATCGTGCGGGCAATGAATTGGTTTTGGTTTTATATAACAATTCCTATTACGAAACCGAAGGTAGCATTGCTTTTTCATCTCCAAAAATGATCTCGGGAAATGGCGGGATGAAAAGACCACATCACCTTGCTGAAATAATGAATTTTAAACCTTATCGCGAATATTATTACATCTATACAGATCACAGAACACAATTGGAATACCTAATTTCTGGGAAAGAGATTGCTGAAGGTGGATTTCATCTTAATTTGTTCGGATATCAATACAGAGTATGTCTTAAATTCAGAGAAGTTTTTGATGATCAAGGTAAATACGAGAAACTTTACTATCTGCTTAATGGCAAAGGTGTTTCTTCAATTGATGAGGCATTAAAAGAGATGGAATTACTTCCATTGCATAGTCGTTATGAAAATTTCTTCTCTTTTGATACTGTAGAAAAAATCAGGGAATATCTTAGCTATAAACCTGACAAGACTAAAAAGTCAGAAGAGATTTCTTTACCAGGTAAAATTGATAAAGAGCTACATTTATTAGTCGAGGAATTCGGTTCCTTCGCTAACGGAAAAGAATCACCGGAAAAAATTGAAAAAAGGTACCATGATGACCTCTCTAATTGCAGGAAATTCTTCCAATTCTGGATAACGCATAATCAGCGGAAGAGTGTGACGAAGTGGATGAAAAAAGTCGATGAACTTCTACCTGTTAATAATAGGTTAATGATAAACAGAGATTATCTAACGTTGCTTAACCTCATCATTCTCAAACAACTTTTCAATAAAAAAACTGACCAGGTTAAAATTGCTGTTTTATTTGACGATCTGCTGCTTTCGAAACCTATTAATAATATTCTGGAGAAATATTCTGACGGGACAAGCATTCATCATAGAATTGAATTAATAAAACTCTTATTGTTCACATTTTTAAAAGAGAAGAAAAAAACATCTAAATCCAAAGAAATCAGAAAAGCTACAGGCACGAAATCCACAACTCCAGAAAGCGAAAATGTTTTACCTGCAATAAAAGTATTGCTTGGTGAGGATATTGTTCATAACTTTATTCACCTTAATGAATTTGAAGGGATAACTTATTTTAATAAGGAACGCTTTGATGAACTGTTAAGGTGGCTAATGTTATTTAATATGATCGAAACAACATCTTCTATGACAATTGCAAAGAAGGATGAAAGAATGAATTTGACTGAGCTTAATAGAGATATTAATAAATCTTTAAAAATAAATTCAGAAAAATTTCTGAAACTTATAAGTAAAGCAGAATCATGTAACTATGATTTTTCAAAATTCAAACAAGAATTAGAACAACCAGTAGAATTAATAACAATAAAAACATCAAAGAAAAAAAGGAAATAATATGATTAGACAAATTTATTTTAGTTTTTCGATAATATTACTTATAGCTATGAGCGTCAATGCACAATTCACGCTTGAGAATGCATACCCGAATTTAACTTTCTCCAATCCTGTATTTGTAACACACGCTAATGACAATTCAAACAGAGTTTTTGTTATTGAGCAGGCTGGTAGAATAAAAGTTTTCCCTAACTCCCAATCTGTTTCAAGCACTGAAGAATTTCTGAATATAACGGACAAAGTTGCTTCCGGTGGAGAATTGGGATTGCTTGGTTTGGCATTTCATCCCGATTATCAAAACAATGGATATTTTTATGTCAATTATACGTATGATTCTGGCAGTGATTTCTACACAAGGATAGCAAGGTACCAGGTTACAAGCAATCCAGATTCTGCAGATAAGAATAGTGAATTGCAGATATTGGATTTTTTCCAACCATATGGAAACCATAATGGAGGCTGGATCGGTTTCGGACCAAATGATGGATATCTTTACATTGCTACCGGCGATGGTGGTTCAGGTGGTGATCCGCAAAATAATGGTCAGAGTATCAATACTTTACTTGGTAAAATCCTTTGTATTGATGTAGATGGTGGAACTCCTTATGCTATCCCCTCAACTAATCCTTTCTTTGACAGCACCGGAAATGTTAAAAGAGAAATTTATGCCTGGGGATTAAGAAATCCATGGCGATGCAGCTTTGATCCGGTTACAGGACAACTCTGGGCAGGTGATGTTGGACAAAATGCATGGGAAGAAATAGATATTATAGAAAACGGAAAAAATTATGGCTGGCGCTGTTATGAAGGAACTCATACCTACAATACTTCTGGCTGTAATTATCCGGAATACATAAATCCCATCTGGGAATATCCACATGGTGCAGAATGTTCTATTACCGGCGGATATGTTTACAGAGGAGTAAATGTTCCTGAACTGGTAGGAAATTATATCTATGGAGATTACTGTTCAAGAAAAGTGTGGTCGCTTGATTACGATGGTATTACTCCGCCAACCAACCAGTTATTGCTAACCGCACCTGGTTCCATTACATCATTCGGAGTAGACGAGAATAGTGAAATTTACATTACTTCATCAAATGATTCTATTTATAGATTTACCCCAACAGTTACGAATACTGAAATTAATATTAATCCTTCGGAATATTTCATTGAACAAAACTATCCGAACCCTTTTAATCCATCTACAGTAATAAGATTTAACCTTCCGGAAGAAAGTAATATTACTATAAAAATATATAATTCTCTCGGTAAAGAAATAGATACTATTGCAAATGGATTACAGCAAAGTGGATTTTATGAGAAAACCTGGAATGCTGATGGATTTGCTTCCGGTGTTTATTATGTTAGGATGAACGCCCAGTCTGCTTCTTCGGGTAAAGAATATTCAAATGTTATTAAGATGCTTTATTTGAAATAGAGATTAGAAGTCAGTAGTTAATAAATAAAATTAAGGCGGTCATATGATCGCCTTTTTTTGTGGCAAATAAGTAATTTGTTTACGAACTTAGTAGTGCAGATATTTTGACAATTCTAAATATTTAAAAGGGACATACCTGATGAAAAAAACACTACTCTTTTTACCACTCGTGCTTATTATCATCTCTGCAATTTCCTTTGCACAGGAAAAAGTTAGCATTTTTGATGAACCACATGAGCTAAACACGGAATACTGGCTTAGCAGATTTCCACATTCATTTGCTCCAATCACATTCGATTATACGCCAACCGGAATGTCAAACTTTGATAATTATAATATATCAAACGAGCCTGCACCGCAGAACGAACCTTCAGTCAGGATCAGCAGAAAGAATCCAAACAGGGTTGTTGCTGCCTGGCGAGATTTCAGAACAGGAGTTAATCCGCCACTACGCAGAGTTGGTTACAGCTTTTCTTCTGATGGAGGTGAAACCTGGTCTGTGAGCCAACTTACACCCCAAATAATTCCCGGTGCACCTTTAAGCAGTGATCCTGTAGTTGTTGTTGATACTGCAGGTAACTTTTATATCTATACAGTCTCATTAAACGAAACAAATGGTAACGGGGAACTTTGGCTTTTCAAATCTACAGACGAAGGAGAGACATTTAACCAGGTTTATGAAATGGCTGTTGGACCCTGGTTTGAAGATAAAGAATGGGGAACAACTGATTTTAGTTCAACCAGCCCTTTTGTCAACACATTGTACTGCAGCTGGACAAGATTTTCCTCAAACACACAAATCTTACTTATAAGATCAACTGATAATGGAGTAACCTGGAACTCTCCTGTAACGGTAAGTGATGGATCAAGTGGAGTGCAGGGATCATTTCCTGCTGTTTCCTCTAACGGAGAATTATACATTGTGTGGCGATCATCTTCCAGCGGCGGACAAATTCGCTTTGATAAATCCACCGATGGCGGTTTAACTTTCGGAACAGATCTAACAGTTAGCAGTGCTCCAAACGCTTGGTTTCCCCACTTGGCTGTAGATTTAAGCGGAGGTCCCTTTCACAATTATATATATGTCGTTTGGAACGATGAAAGAAATGGTGATGACGATGTATTCCTTAGTATTTCTTCAGACGGAGGGGATACCTGGTCTTCAGCAATACGAGTGAACAAGGATCCTGTTAGTAACGGTAAAGTGCAATATTGGCCATCAATTGCAATTAGTGAACTTGGAGAAATCGTAATACTTTTTTATGATACAAGAAATACTACCAGCAATAACATTATTGAAGCTTATATTGCCCGTTCAATCGATGGAGGAACAACATTTACTAACGAACTAGTAAGTACTCAACCTTCAACTACAAATATTCCAAATTCCGATGTAAGATTCGGCGATTATATTAATATTGATTTTGTCGGAGGAAATATTGTTCCTGTTTGGACAGATGAACGTGCAGGCGGATTCGATATGGATATTTACACTGCATCCATTAATCCGATAGTGCCTGTGGAATTGCTAAGTTTCACACACAAAATTGTAAACGGTAAAGTAATATTGAACTGGATTACAGCAACAGAAATAAATAATATGGGATTTGAAATTCAGAGAAGTATTGATAACAATATTTATGTAACAGTTGGTTTTGTTGAAGGCAGAGGAAATTCAACAACCAACCAGTATTACAGCTTTACTGATGAAAGCTTATCGGGTAAAATTTATTACAGGCTAAAGCAGGTGGATTTTAACGGCAGTTACAATTACTCACCAGTTATAGAAGTGGATGGCGTAACTGTCTCAACAATACAGCTTGAGCAGAATTACCCTAACCCGTTTAATCCTGCAACAACAATCAAATACCAGCTTGGTAACGATGGTTTCGTCAACCTTAAAGTTTTTAACGCAATTGGAGAGGAAGTTGCAGTGCTCGTTAATGGATTTCAGAAAACTGGAAATCACCAATTAATTTTTAATGCGAATAATCTACCCAGTGGAATTTA
>JBATIA010000324.1:0-20317 GCA_049667415.1 Ignavibacteriaceae bacterium | reverse complement strand
CTACAATGATTTTCCCATCAGCTAATTTCGTAACCTCCGGGATTTGTTCATGATGGATTTCATCTGCAATTACTTTGGGTTCACCCCAACTGATTCCATAATCAGTACTGATCCTGGAATAGATCCCCGTTCTAAAAGAATTTTCATGATTTTCAAAAACCGCGAGAAGTTTATTCGCATCAATAGATATGATGGACAGCCCCCAGATTTCAAAACCGGTGTCTCCGGGAAATTGATAAGCTTCCTCACTCCAGCTCATTCCCATATCACTACTGAATTTGAAATAACTGATGTCTTCACCCTGGCTAAGAAAACTCAAACATAATTTACCATCATCCAATTCGGTTAAATTTAACAGCGAGGATTTTTTTTGAAGAGCAGGAATTCCGCCACCTCCAAGAATACTAATCGGGTCAGACCAGTTTTCTCCATCATCATCCGAATAAATTAATTTCATCGAATCATCATATATTGACCAGGCTAAGAAAACTCTGCCTGTTGAACTTTTCAGTCCTGATAAATAACTTGAACTCTGGTAGGCAGTGATATTAACTTCAGCAATCACTTTTGGATGGCTCCAGCTAATTCCGCCATCCGTACTTTTAGTTGATAAGATTGTGTCCATGGTTTTATTCAGGTAGAAGATCATTATTTCGTCACTGGAAAGCCAGACGGGAGCTGAGTCAAAAATAGATTGTGAAATGTCCTGAACGGGAAGCCTGGTGATTTCCGTTATTTGAGAGAAGGCATATGTGTAAACCCCAAGTGCCAGAAGAAAAATTTTGTAAATACTCTTCATATCGCACCTTTAACTGTTACCCTGATGGCTTCAAAACTAAGAAATTAAAAGGATAGAGTAAATGAGGGGTCAGTTAAAAAAGCGGGATAAAATTTATCCCATTTCGTTTTAATGCAGATTTCGAGGTGAAAATCTCATTTCTTTTTTGGCCATTCAGCAAGTTTATTCTCAACTTTTAATTTTACAAGTCCCTCGCCTGTTCCAATCCAGATATTTATGCCATCAAAATGAAAGGATAAAATTGTTGAAGAAGTTATATTGAGTGCATTGAGATCAACAGGAATTACCTTTCTTGTAATCCTGTTAATTAGATAGAGACCTTTACCATATTCAAGTTTTTGCTGCTTATCAAATTCATAAACTCCGGCCCAGATGTAGTTGCCTATTCTGCAAAGAGCATAAATTCCATTACCACCAAGTCCATCTCTCTTATAAATCCTGTCCCAGTTTATTCTTCTGTCGAAAATATAGACACCCCCAAGATTGAAATCAGGATCATCAACAGTTATAAATTCGTCGGTGCCAAACCAAACATTTCTGCCTTCAAAAAGAATGTTTGATACAGATACAGTTTTTCCTTCTTCCTTAAAAGCTTTCATTTTGTTTGTGAAATAGCGCCACGCAGCCGGGTCAGTATGTTTTTTCTTCTTGTTATAAATATGAACTCCCGATTCTGTTCCGAACCAGATAAGACTATCTCCATCAATCTCAATTGATTTTATAGTGTTTGATTTTTCGTCTTTCCCCTGGATACGGTTGATATCATCATACCTTCTCGATTTCAGATCGAATCTTGTGATGTTTCTGAACCTACCGATCCACAATACATTTTGATCAGGATCGTACCTAAGAGATCTGATCCAGTTACCAAACTCGCCGCCCTGTGCAAATTTTCTTTTGTCCCATCTTTCACGTTTTTTAGTAAAAGTAAATAGTCCTTCTACAGAGGCAGCCCAAACAAAATTTTTACTGACTTCAATAGCGTAGAAAAGATCATTATCGATGTTACCGCTTTTTGTAGAAAAGTTTACCCATTTACTGTCATCAAACGAGTAGCGATAGATTCCCTGTCCGTAAGTTGCTACCCAAATGAATCCATCTTCTTCATCTATATCAGTTATGGCTGCCCCTTTTAGAAATACTTCAGCCTGAACCTGCGCAAATACAGGTACGGTTAATGCAAAAACCACTATTAAGAAAAGGAGCAACTTTTTTTGGAAAGTAACCATTGCGGAAATTCTGGAATTAATAACTTTCATCAGTAGATGGGAAGCTTCCTTTTTTCACATCATCTATATATGATTTAACTGCTTTATTTATTTCAGCAGCAAGCCTGGAATAATGCCGCACAAAGCGAGGATGAAAATCTACATTGAGTGCAAGCATATCCGGAGTAACAAGTATCTGTCCATCACAAAATTTGCCCGCACCTATTCCTATTGTAGGTATAGTAAGCGAAGAAGTAATTCTTTTAGCAAGTGCGGCAGGAATTTTCTCAATTACAAGTGCAAATGCCCCGGCCTCTTCAAGAACTCTGGCATCCTCAAAAATTTCATCGGCTTCTTTTTTAGTTGTACCGCGTTCCTTATAGCTACCAAACTGGTGAATACTCTGTGGCGTTAAGCCGACATGCCCCATTACAGGTATTCCGTTTTCTGTAATTTTTCTCACTGTTTCGGCAACGCGTCTGCCGCCTTCTAACTTAACTGCTGCTGCATGAGTTTCCTTTAATATTCGTCCGGCATTTCTGAAACCATCGTCAGCACCAAGCTGGTAAGACATAAACGGCATATCAACAACAACCATAGCACGGTTAACTCCTTTTGTAACAGCTTTTGTATGATAGATCATTTCGTCCATTGTAACAGGTAGCGTTGTTTCATTTCCCTGGAATACGTTACTTAACGAGTCTCCGACAAGAATAATGTCAATACCTGTTTCATCAAGAATTTTAGCAGTGATAAAATCGTAAGCAGTTAGCGCGGTAATTTTAACTTTATTCTTTTTAAGAATTGCGAGTGCTTTTGTTGTTACTCTTTTTATTTCTTTATCAGTAGACATCAATTCACCTGTGATATTAATTCTTCAACATTATCTTCATCAAAGTCTACATTGAAGTGATATTCAAATCCTGATTTAATTGCTTCTGCAAGCCGATCATAATTTATCTTTTCTCCAATTATAGTTTCCAGTTGTGTTGTTGTGCGCTCTATTTCAGTTTTAATTTCTTCAAGCTTGTCCGATGGAAGATTCAGATAATTCACAATTTTTTTATGGTAACTTCCACAAAGTATAGAACCGTGCTGAAGAATAACATTTCCAATTTTCCTTTGGGCACTGCCCACAACTTTTTTACCCCTATGGTTAAGCTCGTTTCTGGCAGAAGCTGCAAAGCAAATTGAACTCTTAGCATCTTTGTAAAAAGAAGGAAAATGAGGTTGTGAATGTTCGAGCTCAATATCTTCAAGAAGCCGGTTATATTTCTTTAAACCACTCTTTAACGCAAGATTAATTTCCCTATAAATTTGCTTGGGAGAATTATCTTCAGTAACCGGGTAGACGACCGAATAGGTTAATTCTTCAGAATGAAGTATCGCCCTGCCGCCAGTTGGACGCTTCACAATATCGAGACTGTCCAATACAGTTTTTTTTGTGTCAACCGAATTGTAGTCCTGGTTTGCACCGAGTGATATGCAAAATGGTTTCCATCTGTAAACTCTAAGAACGGGTAAATCTGAATTAAAATGTTTAGCAAGATTTAAATCAAAATCCATGTTGTACTTACCAGTATTAAAACCAGTATTTCTAAAACTCCATTTCATCTACCAATTATTCCTCTCTTAGATCCACTCAGGAAAGTCAGGACTTTTCGTACATATATATTGCTACCAAACTTTGATTCTATCACTTCAACGGCCTGAGATACGTTTAATGATTTATCATATAAATATTTGTAAGTTTCTTTAAGTATCTGGATATCTTCAGTTTTAAATCCTCTCCTTCTCAAACCGATAGTATTAAGCCCATTAAATTTTGCAGGGTTATGTGCGGCTAAAATATATGGTGGTACATCCTGAGTGATTTTTGCTACGGCAGCAATCATTGAATGTTCACCAACACGTGAGAATTGATGTAAACCTGCTAAACCTCCTATTATCACCCAATCTTCGATATGTGAATGACCTCCTATTTGAACAGAGTTTGCAATTATACAATTATCACCTACAGTGCAATCATGCGGAATATGACTGTATGCCATTAAAAGACAATTTCTGCCAATCTGAGATTTTCCCGTCTCAAGAGTTCCTCTATGCAAAGTTGCAAACTCTCGAACAACAGTGTCATCACCAACAATGAGGAGAGTTTTTTCTCCACCAAACTTCAGGTCTTGAGGAAGATTTGAGACAGAAGCTCCCTGAAAAATTTTTACCCGGTTACCAAGTCTTGCACCACTATATATAACCGCATTAGGACCGATGGTGCAATCATCTCCAATTTCCACATCAGGTTCAATCACAGCGTTTGGTCCAACAACTATATTTTTCCCAATCTTTGCCCCGGGATTTACTAATGCGGTCGGATGAATGTTTTTCATTTTATATAGTTGAATTATTACTTTTCGGTTTATCAACAATACCGGCCATAAATTCTGCTTCAGCAACAAGAACTTCGTTCACGTAAGACTTACCTTTAATAATCATTACTTTACTTTTCTTTTGAACAAGCTCTACCTCCATAAATAACTGGTCACCGGGGACAACCGGCTTTCTGAATTTAGCATTGTTGATTTGCATAAAGTATACAAGGTGATCTTCAGGATTTGAAATTGAACCTAATAGAAAAATTCCACCGGTTTGTGCCATAGCTTCCAGGATAAGTACACCCGGCATAATGGGATTACCTGGAAAATGTCCCTGGAAAAACGGTTCGTTCATAGTTACAGATTTAACACCAATAACTTTTTTGTCAACCTCAAGATCAATTATTTTATCCACTAGTAGAAAAGGATACCTGTGGGGAAGAATTCGCTCAATAGCGTTCGCATCGAATACGACGCCTTCCTTTTTAACAAACTGATATTTTTTAACGAGTTTTTTCTGCTGATAAAGTTTCCGGACTTGTTTTGCAAATTCTACATTCGCTCTATGCCCGGGACGTGCAGCTAATATCTGCGCCTTAAGCGGCGCACCAATTAATGCAAGATCACCGATCAGGTCCAGAAGCTTATGCCTGACAGGCTCATTCCTAAACCTTAATTGCTTGTCATTTAAAATGCCGTTTTTTCCAAGATTGAGTTTTCCATCTAAACCCAATTTTTTACTAAGGTCCTTCAGCGCTGTCTCATTTAATTTGTGATCAACTATAACAACTGCGTTGTCAATATCTCCGCCCTTGATTAATCCCTGATCCGCTAATGCTTCAACCTCGCTTAGGAAACAGAATGTTCTTGCGGGTGCAAACTCTGTTGCAAATTCTTTTTCGAAATCAAATAACCCGGTATGCTGGCTGCCAAGTGCAGGATTCTGATAATCAACCATAACTGTCACACGGTAATTATCTAAAGGCAAAGCAACTATATCTATTTGTTTATCATCTTCGTGATGCATTATTGTTTGATCTATGATCAGATAATCTTTAGGGGCATCCTGCTGTTCAAAGCCGGCTTTCTGCAATACCTCAACATAAGGCAGTGAGCTACCGTCTCCGACTGGTGGTTCAATTCCATTAACTTCAATAATTATATTGTCAATTTGTAAACCCATTATTGCTGCTAACACGTGCTCTACTGTGTGAACTTTCGCATCTCCGACTCCAAGTGTAGTCCCACGTGATACATCCACTACATTATCTGCGATAGCCGGAATTTCAGGATTACCGCCAAGATCAGTTCTTACGAATTTTATCCCGTGATTTTCAGGTGCGGGGTTAAATGTAAGTGTACACTCTGTTCCTGTATGCAATCCTATTCCAGTCATCGAAATGGGTTTAGCAATTGTTCTTTGCTGTTCTAGCATATTCTTATCCGTTATAATTTATACGATTTGAAAGTATTAATTGAGTGGAAAATTAGTGAGATGAGCTTTGAAATCCAATAAACTGCTCTTGAAGATTATCTTTTAACTTTGGCTTTTGTTTCCGGATAGTTCCTCTTTCATTTTTTTGATTTCAGCTTCCAGCTTTTTAATTCGCTCTACATATTCAGGGAAGTTTCTAAAATGAGCCTCGAGAATCTTTGCTGTTTTGGCTTCTTTAGCAGGATATCCAAAATACAGTCCTGGTTTTGAAATAGTTTTAGGAACACCGGACTGAGCCATAAGAATCACGTTATCAGTAATCTCAAGGTGTCCGGCAATTCCAACCTGTCCAGCAACAATAACGCTGTTGCCTATTTTTACACTACCGGAAACTCCACTTTGTGCTGACATAACCGTATTGGTTCCTACAGTAACATTATGTGCTATCTGAACCAGATTATCAATTTTAGCGCCTTTCATTATAACAGTGCTGCCCAATGCAGCTCTATCAATAGTAGTATTGGCTCCAATTTCAACATCATCTTCAATTACCACATTACCAATCTGGGGAATTTTATTATAAACTCCTTTGTCATCTTTCTGATATCCAAATCCATCAGCTCCGATTACTGCGCCGGCATGAATAATTACTCTCTTTCCAATTTTACAATCCTCACGAATACTAACGTTCTGGTAAATGATAGAATTATCACCGACTTCAACATTCTCCAGAAGAACAGTATTGTGTAATATTTTAACATTATTACCAAGTACACAGTTTGCTGTAACAACAACATTTCTACCTAAGAAAACATTTTCACCCACAGTAGCAGATGGATGGACGAAAGCACTTTTATCAATCCCTTCAAGATTAATTTTTTGAGAATAGTAATTCATTATAATCGAGGTAAAGGCTTTTTCGGGGTGCTCAACTTCAATATAGGAAATGTCATTACGGGATTTATTAAAGCCGGTTTTTACTAAAATTGCAGAAGCAGCAGTTTTTTCGAAGAATTTTTCATAGGCTGAAAGATAAAGAAATGTCAGTTCCCCTTTATGTGCTTGCTCAATTCTTGCCAGCGAGGTTACTACTAAGTTTTCATCTCCAAATAAATTACCGTTGACGAGTTCAGCTATTTTTTTTAACGGAATGTTTAGTGTTTTATTCAAGTTTTAGTTTTTCCAAAACTTTGGTTGTATAATCATAACTTTCTTTGGCATAGAGAAATAATATATCTCCACTCCTGTCGAACATAAAATCAAGATCTTCTTCTAACGCAACTTCCTTGATGGTAATAAAGATTTTATTTTGAATGGGCTTCATCAACTCATCTTGCTTTTGAAACAATTCTCCATTAGCTCCAAACTTTTTATCACGATAGTCGGCTATTTCCTTTTCAAGTTTTGCTATATCTGCAAGAGCTTCAGTACTTGTTTCTCCGGTCATAATCAGTTTTCTTTTTTCATAATCATCTTTTTTTGTTTTCAGATTCGCTTCCATGTCTTTCAATTCGTTCTGCCATTCCTGGATTAAAGCATCGAGTTTCTGCCTTGCGTCCTGGACATCGGGTAAATTATCCATTATTGTATCTGAATCCACATAACCAACTTTTAATTGTGCATTGCTAACAGATGATATTAGCGGGAGGAAAATAAATAAAGAAGTGATTATTAATTTCATACTGACTCCGGGGAGTATTAATTATTTAATTACAGGTTCTTTTTACAAAAAGAAAGAACCTGCTCACTAAAATAAATGAAATTATTTGCCCCTTTTCAGATTATCAAGGACTTTAAACGTAATGTCATAGGCAGCGTCTGCATAAAGCAGTATTATGTCACCGCTTTTATCAAAAATAAATTGCATCCCTTCGCCTTTTGCAACTTGTTCAATTCCTGCATAAATTTTCTTTTTTACAGGTGCAAATATTTCTTCCTGTTTCGAATAAATTGCTCCATTTGGCTGACCAAATTTCTGATTTCGGAAACCGAGAATATTCTGCTCCATAGCAATAAGCTCTTGCTGTTTTGCCAGTTTTTGTTCATCGTTCATTGTATTGGCTTGCTTTTGATAATCTGTAAGTAACTGCTGATATGAAAGGGTCATAGAATCAAGTTGATTTGACCAAAGATTAGTCAGGGCATCAAGATCACTCTGAGCCTTAATAGCTTCAGGCAATTGAGTAAGAATAATTTGAGAATCAACATACCCTATTTTTTGCTCGCCTTGTGCAAAAATAGTTACCGCAAAAAGCACAAATAAAATTACAAGATATTTTCTCACGATTTTTTTCCTTTTTATTATTTTGAATTTTGTTAAACTAAAAACCTCTTCCGAATTGAAAATGGAATAGCCACTCAGGGTCTCCTCCATCAACAATTTTACGATCAAAACCATAACCAAAATCGAAACCTATTAAACCGATGGGATTGATTAATAGTCTTGCCCCCAGTCCAACCGATCTTTTCATATCAAAAATATCTGTTTTATTAAAATTTTCAAAAACGTTACCTGCTTCTGCAAATGCTAATAGATATAAAGGAATTGGTTCAAGGGTAACAGCAAAACGAATTTCGGCTCCGATTTTTGAATAGACTCTTCCTCCAATAACCTGCCCAAAAACATTTTGAGGTCCAACGCTTCTATCTTCATAACCTCTTAAAGGAACAGTTGCAATTACTAAACCATTACCACCCATATAAAAGAATTCAAATGGTTGGATTGGTGTTCCTTTAACTATTTCATCTATATAACCAAAATCTGCAACCGTGTAAAATGCCACTCTGTTTGAGTTGAACAGTCGTTTGTACCATTCCATTTTGAACAAAGTCTTAAGGTAATCAACATCACCGGGCAAAAAGGGACCACCTGATATTTCCATGTCAAATGTAAACGCCGATCCCTGGGAAGGAAAGATTGGGTTATCAATATTTCTTCTGCTGAATGTAGCACCAAGAGTGTATTGGTGTGTTACACCCTCTTGATAAAAATTTTGCCCTTCAAGTACGTTGTTATATTGATATCTGAATCTTCCCTGAACATAGAAAAAGTCATCCGGCCATTTTAATCTCCTGCCAACTCTTAATGTACCGCCGGTTTGACGTAAATCATATACGTATTGCTGGCGAGTATCGAATACATCGGCTCCAACAGAGGTTGGTGTATCAAACAACCACGGCTCGGTAAACCCAATTGTAAATGTTCTATAAATATTTCCAAAACCAAATTGCCAGTTGAAATTTAATATTTGACCACCACCAAGCGAGAATGGTTCTGCAATTGAGAAGTTAGTAAGTGTAACACCAATTGACCCGCTAAAACCAAAACTTCCGCTATATCCAACAGATGCATTAAGATAATCACTTGATTTTTCTTCTACATTAAAAATAACTGCAACTGTGCTGTCACTTTCAAGCTTAGTATTAATACCATCGGGTCCATAAAGCTTTTCAGCACTGAAGTATTGTAAATTGGCCAGTTGCTGAACACTTCTGAAGAGAAATGCACGGTTAAAATAATCACCTGGAACAGTATAAAGCTCTCTTCGAATTACTTTATCCTTTGTCTTGGTATTCCCCTCAATTTCAACATGTGAAACTCTGAACTGGTTCCGTTCTTCTATTCTGATATGAATATCAATTGAATCAGAGGCAACTTTCTTTTCCTCGGCCTGAGCATTGAAGGTTAAATAGCCATTATCAAGGTAGAGAGCAGAAATATCTGTCTGAGCTTCGTTACCTCGCAGATTCCTTTGAAACTTTTCATAGTCATAAATATCACCTTTGGCAAAATCCAGTCTCTCAGTAAGTACAAAATCAGGATATACCGTATTTCCCTCAAAGGTTATGTCCCTAACTTTATATTGAGGTCCCTCATAAAGATCGATTGCTATTTCCAAATCCTTTTTATTATTAGAATAATTAAGTGAGTCACTTAATACCTCAGCATCTCTATAGCCGTTCTTTTTATAATAGTCTACAACAAGCTGCTTATCTTTTTCAAAATCCTTAGGTTTAAATTGAGCACTCGACCAGAACTTCCACCATACTGATTCACTTGTTTCGTCCATTTCACCTGTAAGCTCACCATCATCAAATACAGTATTACCATTAAATTCTATTTTCCTTACGATAACTTCATCTCCCTCTTCAATAGTTAGCTTCAGTAAAACACGGTCTTGTATTCTTGATATAAGATTTGAATAAACTCGCTCATCACTTTCATAAGTATAATCGTATTCATCGGAGAAATCTTTCTCGTTGCGCCAGGTTACAGTAATATCTTCATCCAGTGTATCAGCATTTAAATAATTATAAATATTGTCTGCAATCTCTGCATTAAGATATCCTTCTTCAGCATAAAGATCTTTAATTCTAATTTTTAATTTAGCAATCGATTGTGGCGAAAGAACAGTTCCGCGCAAAAAAGTGATTTTCTTTTCTATATCTTCAGTATCTATTTCATCGTTGCCTTCTATAACAACCTTCTCTAACCTTGGATATTCAGTAACTTTAATTAACAGAAAAGCTCCTTCATTAATTTCTCTTTCAATTAATATTTGAATATCGGAGAAAATATTTAGAGTCCAGAGTTGTCTGATTGCGCTTAGTGTTTGATCGCCGGGAATTTGAATTTCCGCCCCAACTTTCAATCCGCTGTTTGCAACAATTGTTGCTGCGTCTGCGGATTTATTTCCGTCGACTGAAATGCCTAAAATTTTGTAACTCTTCTGAACACCCTGCGGAAAGGTTGAAATTGAAAAGAAACACACTATTAATAAAAGCGCCAGCCTATGAAACTTCAAGAGGCGAATCCTTTTTATATTTTTCAACTGTTGAATTATGAATCTGCTCGCTTACTTTTCCGAATCTCCGTTCTCTTTTCTGATATTGTTTAACAGCATCATACAAATGTTGCCTGGAAAAGTCTGGCCAAAAAACATCTAGTATCACAAATTCTGAATATGCGATTTGCCATAGCAGGAAATTACTTACTCTAAATTCCCCGCTTGTTCTTATTAATAATTCAGGATCAGGTATATTTTTAGTAGTTAAATGATCTGAAATACATTTTTCTGTTATTGCATCAGCAGACAATTTTCCAGCCGATACATCCCGGAAAATATTTTTAACAGCTTCCAGAAGTTCCCATCTCCCGCTGTAACTTAATGCCAGATTTAATGTCATTCTTTTATTATTCTTGGTTCGCTCTATATCCTCATAAAGCTGCTTTTGTACGACGGTAGGCAGCGACTCAATGTTCCCTATACAGGTAAGCTTGATATCATTTTTATCCAATTCATCCAATCTGTCTTTGAGGCTTTTCAGTAATAGTCTCATTAATGTAGACACTTCATCTTTAGGTCTATTCCAATTTTCGGTTGAGAATGTATAGAGGGTAAGATACTTTACCCCGATTTCTGCGCAAGTTTCAACAATTTCACGAACTGTTTCAACACCTCTTCTATGCCCGGCAACACGCGGAAGTCCACGTTTTTTAGCCCATCTACCATTACCATCCATTATTATCGCAATATGGGTTGGAATATTGCCGCTTTTTTTAAGTTCTTCCTGCAGAACTTTATCGGATTGTGATTTTTTTCCTGCCAATCTTAAACACTTAATTTGAATGAGCTTGCAAAGTTATACTCAGTAGTCTATAAAATCAAGATAAACCTTTTCATAGCATAATAAGCAAATTTCTTATTGTTATAATATACGGATTGTTAAAAGGAGTAAAGGCAAAAAAAAGATGCCTGGTAAGGAATTGTTAATAGAAAATTATCTGTTGGGGCTGACTTGTACTCCTGTGGTTTCCAAAATTATTCTCCTCAATACGGACTAGTTTTATATTTCTTCTGATTTTTTCATCAATATTCAGTAATAATTCTTTTACCCTTTTGAAATAAATATCATCTACACCAATAAAAAGAGTAATTGATTTTCCCGATGATCTGGATTTTCTTGAAGCTAAATAGTTAATCTTTTCCAGGAGATCAAAATTGTATATAGCCTCTTTACTCAAAGTTATCCCGATAGCATATTTTTCTTTCTGCCTGCCAATAATATCAACCTGGAAATTACCTACATTTTCAGGCTCTGGTAAATAAATTCCTAATCGTCTACTTATAGTGAGAAAACCAAGACGCCAGAACTCATTAACCAGTAAGTCGATTGCTTTTCTTTCAGAAATGTTCATATCCAAATCTCTTTACCCTTTTATACTGCAAATGAATTAATTGGAATTCGCGGAGAAAACCTAAATGATTCGATAATCCTGATATTAGCTATTTTATCATATTCAAACTTTTTTATCTCATTAGTGCTTCTTAATCTACCGTAAATAACTTTTTTCCCCGATTTATTTATTGTTATGTAATATGGTTCCAGATTTATTTCCTTTAAGCCATAAAGGAATCGGAGATTATTTCTTTTACGCATAGCTTGTATAAAAATATCTGTTTTCATTTTTTACTCCTTTTTAATTTAACCAACGTACGACGCCTTTAACTTTACCTATTAGTCTAAAGTCGTCTTCAATTTTTATTTCAATAGGTAAATAGGCACTATTCTCAGCAATAAGTTTTATTTTATTATTTACTAGTTCAAATTTCTTTACAGTAGCTTCGTCGTTTAACATTGCAACTACCACATCTCCATTTTTAGCTTGCTCATTAGGAGAGACAATTACCAAATCCCCATCGTTTATCCCGATATTTATCATACTATCTCCTTTAACCCTTAATGCGAATGCATCTTCAGCTCTCTTCAGAAAGGCGGGATCTACAACTAGCGTTCCTTCCATGTTTTCAATTGCATTAATTGGTAAGCCTGCGGCAACACGTCCAACAACAGGGATTTTTAAGAACACACTTTCATCACCTAAATATTTCTCAGGTAAATCGTCCAGGCTTTTCCTCATCATTGAGATCCCCCTGCTGGCATTACTTTCAATGTTAATGCGTCCCTTTTTTACTAAAGCGTCGAGATGTCTTTTAACACCAAAAGTTGAAGATATTTGAAAATGTTTTCCAATCTCCCTAAGCGTAGGTGGGTACCCGTTCTCCTGGGTAAATTGTTGAATAAAAATTAGAATATCCTCTTGTCTGTCAGTTAGTTTGTTTTTCATATTAGTGCTCAATTGTTCACTACAAATATAGTGCACATATGAACACTTGTCAAGTGTTTTTGAATGATTTTGATTTTTTTTAAGGTTAATTAAGGGAAGGGAAAAAGGGCAGAAGATTAAAAGTGCTTCCGCCCTAAAACAAATCTACGAGTTTACCACCTCTTTCTGTTCGACTCGAATCAACCAGTCATGAGTATCTTCTTTTAAACCATAATGAATTGATGTTATTTCTTTGAAAAGTTTTTCATCCAGTTCACCGGGCTTACCATCATTTAGTACCATTAATTTATCTTTGTAAGTTAACCATCCAACGGGGGAAATTATTGCTGCCGTACCTGTTCCAAAGACGCCATTAAGTTCTCCCTTGTCATAAGCACTAACAACCTCATCGATTGTAATTTCACGCTCAACAATATTCATCTTCCACTCTTTTAATATTTCAATTACCGATCGCCTGGTAATTCCCGGTAAAATACTTCCGTTTAGTTTTGGAGTGACAATTTCATTTTTCAAATTGATGAAGATATTCATGGTGCCTACTTCTTCAATATATTTCTGCTCAACACCATCTAGCCACAATACCTGGGTAAATCCCTTCTTCACAGCTGCCTGACCGGCTAACAAACTTGCTGCATAATTAGCAGGGGTTTTACAATCACCCAATCCTTTACGGACAGCTCTAACGTATTCATCCGTTACAAGAATCTTAACAGGTTTAAAGCCTTCCTGATAGTAGGCGCCGACAGGAGATAAGAGTAAAATAAATTTATATTCTTTGGCCGGTTTAACTCCCAGAAATGGATCTGCTCCATAAATAAATGGTCGGATATATAAAGATTCTCCATGCCTGGTTGGGATCCAATCCTTGTCGATGTTTATAAGCTCTTTTAATGCCTCAAGTGAGAAGTCTACATCTATTTCAGGAATACAAATTCGTCTCGAAGAGTTGTTCAATCGTTCAAAATGTTCGTCTGCCCTAAAAAGAACTATGTCACCCGACTGCTGTTTAAACGCTTTCAATCCTTCGAAGACAGCCTGACCATAATGTATAAACATTGAAGCGGGATGTATGGGTAAATCCTCAACAGGTCGGATAGTAGGATTGTGCCAACCATCTTTTTCCGTATAATCCATTTCAAACATATGATCGGTGAATATCTTTCCGAAACCAAGTGATTCCGGAAGTACAACTTTTGATTTTCTCTCTTTTATGTTGTATTGAATTGTTTCCATAGTTTGCTCCAGATTTTTCTTTATTACGAACTCATGGTACTGAATTTTAAAGATATATTAAACACTTACGTTGATAAATTTTTCAGTTTGCTTTTGAAAAATTGAACCCAGACTAAAATAATAATGTCCATAAAAAATAATCGAGAATTAAAATCAATGCTGCCGAAAGAACGAAAGAACGGATGGTTGAAAGACCAACTCCTTCTGCTCCACCAGAAGTTCTAAAACCAATATGACATCCTAGCAGAGCAGTTACACCTCCGAATACAACAGTTTTTATTAAGCCCCCAGTAAGATCAGAAAATTCAAAAAACTGCCTGACTGAACTGAAGAATACATTAAAAGAAACATGCAGGAAATAATCAGATACAACATAAGCACCAGCCACTGCAATTGTGTTGGCAAAGATTACTAAAATCGGCATCATTAAAACTGAAGCCAGGAATCTTGGCATTGCAAGATATCTTACCGGATCAATCCCCATAATTTCAAGGGCGTCAATTTGTTCAGTAACCTTCATTGTACCAAGCTCAGCAGCAATTGATGCACCAACCCTGCCAGCAATTACTATTCCGGTCAACACAGGTCCAAGCTCTGTAATTATAGCTCTGCTCGTTGTTCCGCCTAATAAGGAGAGTGGTGCAATTCCCTTTAGCTGGTATGCTGCCTGCCAGGCCGCAACAGCACCAGTGAAGGTTGCAATTATTATCACAAGCGGAAGAGAATCTACACCGATATGTTGCATTTGGTAAAGTGCTTCCTTGCGAGTACGGTGCAGATTCTTAAGATTTTTTATAATCCCGAAGAAGAGTAAAAAAATCTGTCCAGCCTCTTCAAAAAAAGCAAGTGATCTTCTTCCTACTATTTGAAAAATATTTTTAAACACAAATAAAAATGCCTGATTGATGTCAAAATTTAATAAAAATTTGCTTTGGACTGACTATAAAAAATCAACTTATAAACGTCTAAAAATTTCTTATATTGTTACGAAACCAAAGTCTCATTTATCATATTGAGACCTAAAAGAGCTTTTTCTAAAAGAATGCAATTTAGACATCTTAACTTAACTTTACTTTATTATAGTTAGGTTTTTCTCTGCTTTTTAAAGATTTCAGAATTTTAGTTTACTATAATCTTATCAAGAATTCGTATTAAAAACAGCCTAAGTATCATTAAATCCATTAGCATTATTATTGATGCATAAAAGAGCTAATTTTTCAATTTAGATACATCCTTCTGAGGGAAAGCTTTTCTTGGAACAGGGCACTGCTATATTAATAGACCAAATTCCGTTGGGAGTATTAACATTTTCACCTAATGGTCGTGTGGAATTCATAAACCAGAACTTCCACAAGCTGGGATTATTATATCAATTCAATACTTCTCTCCTCAATATAAATATTTTTAAGTACAACCTTTTTCCTCCAATTAATATTATTGAAGAACTCAAAGCAGTTTTAAATGGTAAACCTTTTGAAAAAGCGATAAAGAACGTAAAAACTAATGATGGTAATTTCATTTCACTAATTGTAAAAGGCTCTCCGATTTATGAGGGAGAAACTGTTTCCGGGGGGATGATAATAATCGAAGATTTACAAATTCTTTCAGAAACCAGAAGAGAGTTAAATCTGGAACCAAGATTAACAGACGAGTATATAAATAAAGAAGATATTTTCCTTATCGTTACCGACACTAACGGTGATATTAAATATTCCGCCGGTAAAGAAAATGCAGAGCAAAAACTTTTACGAAAGGAAATCACGGGAAAAAATATCAGTGAGATATTCAACCCCTCAACACGACAAAAGATATTTGAAGCATTTGGTATAGCAGTTCGAAATGGTGAAGTTCAGTTTTTAGAACTTGATCCTCCGGCTGAGGGTACCTCATCAAAATTTAATTGTATAATAGAGCCGGTGATAGGTGAAAATGGTTTTGTTCAAATCCTTTATCTGATATTTAAAGAAAAGCAAGTCGATGGTAAAGAGACTCAGCCATTGGAAGAAAAATTAAATAAGTTACATTACTATGACGAAATATCACAGAGGAATGACACCGGGTTCGTACTTGTAAATAATAGCGGCAAAATTATTAATTGGGACGAGCACTTTGAAAAAATTTCAGGAATAGAAAAAGCTGAAGGCGAAAAATTTATCAACGATTTATTTCCAGTATTAGACATCAGTGAATTTATAAAGATAATAAGGGCATTGGACGATACTAATTCGTGCGAGCTTATTACAATTATCGATAATAAAAAAATCGGCACATTACCTGTAAATCTAAATTTCTTCAAAAGTAAAGAAGACGATAATAACTTCATAATTGTTTGCACCCAGATAAGAACAGATTTACCAATCTTTAAACAACAAGTATTAAAACCCACAGAACTGAAACAAAAACTAGAAGACCTGGAACAACCGATTTGTAAAATTGATCGGCTGGGAGAAATAATTTTTACAAATCAGGCTTTTAATTCAATGCTTGAATTTCAAAACGACGAGCTGTTTGGTGAAAACTTTTTTGAATTGCTTCTGGCTGAAAAACCTGACGAATTATTAGATGAAGTATCAACTTTAAAAATCGGAGAAAGAAAATCCTTCCCGGTTAAAATCAGAAATAAACGTAATACAAAGATTGATTTTAACCTGATTTTTGAAATTGCAAAGGCTGTTAAGGATGAGCCTAAATCTTTTTATTGTTACCTTAGTAACGGATACGATCTGGCAAATAAAGGGATTGATCAGATTTACCAATCTCTTTTTAAAGCTTCCAAAGACGGAATGGCGGTTGAATTCAAGGGAAGAATAACAATAGCAAATAACGCTTTTACTCAAATATTCGGATATGAAACAGTTGAGGAACTTGAAAATAAAAGTATAGTGGAACTAGTAAACGAAGATGATGTTTCTGCTGTCTTAAAATATTTTGAGATGAAAAAAGCATCGAAACAAGCTCCAGAAAAGATAGAGTTTCTAGCGAAGAAAAAGAATGGTAGTGCATTCTATGCTGAGTTTTATGTAATTGAGCTTGATGAAAATCATGGACAAAATTTGCTCCTGATTGCAAATGATATTACTGAAGGAAAAAGAGCACAAGAAGCAGCCAAAGATTCTGAGCAGAAATACAAGAATATAGCCGAAAATATTGACGATGTTTTATATACATTTGAAAGATCCGGCAATAGGCTGTTACCTTCATATTACTCAGCAGCTATTGAAAAAGTAACAGGCTATACCCGTACAGAATTTCTTGGTGAGCCAAGACTGTTTCTGAAGATAATTCATCCTGATGATTTTCGCGACCTGAAAAAGCGACTGGCATTTTTATGGAAAAGTGATTTGCAGGCTGCAAGTGAGTTTGAGTTTAGAATTATAAATAAAAGCGGGAACATAGTTTGGATAAGAAACAAAATAAATGTGGTGAGGGATGCTGAAGGTTATATTCAGAAAGTATATGGTTTAGTTAGTGATATAACATTTAATAAACGCGCAGAAGAGGAACTAAAACAATCAACTGCAAATCTTAAAAAACTTAATGATGCCAAAGATAGATTCCTTTCCATTATCTCGCACGACCTACGAGCACCTTTCAGTTCTATTCTGGGATTCACAGATCTTCTTTTAGAAGATGATTCTTTAACAGATGTCGAGAAGCAACAGTATATAACTTATATTCAGGATTCCTCTAAATCTATGCTGGCACTTGTTAATTCAATGTTAGACTGGACAAGACTGCAAACAGGCAGAATTAAATTTGAACCCGAAAAAATTAATGCCAGGGAGATTATTGAAAGTTCAATCAGTACGGTTACCGGTACAGCTTTGCAAAAGGGAGTTGAAATTGAGAACCTGGTCGATGCGTCTTATCATTTATTCGCTGATAAAAATCTTATCCTCCAGGTATTTAATAACCTTCTTTCCAATGCTGTTAAATTTACCAAATTGGGAGACAGGATAACTATTACAGTTGATACAACTTCAGCAGCAAGATTTATCAACCTGTCAATAAAAGATACAGGCGTAGGTATTAAACCAGGCAACCTGGATAAATTATTCAGCATCGAAACAAAATTTACATCTGAAGGAACTGCTGGTGAAAAAGGTAGTGGACTAGGGCTTTCATTAGTAAAAGAGATTATTGATAAACATGGTGGGCATATTGAAGTTAAAAGTGAATATGGGAAAGGAACTGAATTTATTTTTGCACTTCCGGTTGCTTCTACAAAGATTCTTCTTGTTGATCCGAATAAAAGGGAAAGGTTGTTTTATTCCAAAGTACTAATAAACATTACAACTGATTATGCAGTTAACATCGTCTCTAACGGAAAAGAAGCTTTGGAAAGAATTCAAGCGTCTCCCCCTGCGCTGGTAATAACTGAACATAAGATGCCATTAATGAGTGGTTACACATTAGTTCAGGAATTAATTAAGAATGGCCTGAAAGAGGTTATCCCGGTTATTGTTCTAACAGACGATATTGACCGAACCGCAATTCAGGAATACAAAGAACTGGGTATCGAATACATCTTTAATAAACCAGTTAACCTTATAAGTTTAAAAGGGGCGATTGAAAAATCATTAAAGAAAAGTTATTAAGTAATCACATTCCTATATCATACGATAAATAAACCAGCCCGGCGCTACTTCCTCAACACATATAAAGCCCTTTGGCGAAACTTTTGGCAATTCTGAAGGTTCAGTATTATAAATAAATCCAGCTTCCATTTTTTCAAATGCCAAAATCTGAACGAATACACATCCCGGATAATTTCTATCCTTAAAAACAGCACTACAACCTAAAGATGTTAATCCTTTTTTTATCTCGACACTATGGTCCTCATCAAAATATCTAATTAATTCCTGTAATTCTCTTAAGTGAAGATTAAGATAATTTTTTAGTTCGCTATCATTCATCGTAAATAATTTTAAAGAAAGATAAAATGTGGAATCATTTGCAGACAGAGAACTAAGGTTCGACAGAGAATCGTACGCCATATAAATAAAAGCAGGAAGTAGAAACCTTCTTACAGCATTAATCTTCCAGATTCCTGTTTGCCCAACTAGAAAACAATAAAAGTCAATTACTTTATTATCAATACTCACTTCAACAGAAAAGACACATTCGTCATTTGTGTCTTTAATTTTGTGAAATTTTATTTCTCCCTTTCCATTAATTTCTTCACCAATGGTTAGATTTTCAACATCGTTTATCATTTCTCCAGTATAGTACCTGGATTTATCAGGAAAACTCTCCTGTTGAAAAAAACTAATAACCAGCCACTCAGGAGAATCTTTAACATAGTCCTGGGCTAATATATTTAAAAGGGAAAAACAGAAGATTATTATAACTTGAACTTTTTGCATTTACTTTTTCTTTAATACAATTCCTGATGATGGAGGAACTGATATTGATTTAGATACTGTCCTAAGTGGAGTAACGCCTGCACTATTTTCATCAACTAAGACATCATATTCGCCAACAAGACCAAGATGTACATATGTTCCTTTTGTATCCGCATTAAGAATAATTAAGAATTCCTCAGCTTTATATTTTAAGAAATATTCACTGACAAACTGATCGGATTTAGGATCTCTAAATATCACATCATTGAAACCCGCTCTGCGGAAAGCTTTAAAGGCTTTTCTTAATTCAATTAATCCTTTATAATAATCAAGAAGCTCTTTATTGATTTCTGCATGATTGTAATTAATGTAATTTGTTTCATTATCCTTCTCATAGCTGTTATGATCTATCATTCCTTTATGAGGATCATCGACCGGAATATTGAAAGGTATGACTTTGCTTCTTGCAAACTCCTGACCCGAGTGAATCATTGTAATTCCCCGTGAAGTAAAAAGGAATAATGCGGCAAGCTTGTTAAGTTTCAACTGCATTGGTGTGAGCTTAACATGGTCATCAATATTTTTTATGATTTGATCTTTCTTTACTTCTCCCAACCCTAAACGGATAAAATCACCGAGAGTGTATCCGTCGTGTGATTCAAGATAGTTTACAGAATGTTCAGGCTTTTGGAATAATCCCAATGTATCTTTTGTGAGAGTTCCGTTCACATAACTTTTTATTCTGCTGGGATTATTATTTCCGTACCATTTTCCAAAAATCCAGCCTAGTCCGTTA
>JBATIA010000323.1:0-2430 GCA_049667415.1 Ignavibacteriaceae bacterium | reverse complement strand
ATACTAAAATGAATAAACTTTCAATTGATAAAGTAGATCTTAAAAACAAAAGAGTTCTCGTCCGTGTTGACTTCAACGTTCCATTGGATGAGAAACTAAATGTAACAAACGATATCAGGATTGTTGAATCCCTGCCTACAATAAAAAAAATAATTGACTCCGGTGGTAAAGCTGTTTTAATGAGTCATCTCGGAAGACCAAAAGGAGAAAAGAAACCTGAGTTCAGCTTAAAACCTGCTGCAGAAAGACTTAGTAAGTTAATTGGTAAAGATGTTAAGTTGGCTCCTGATTGTATTGGTGCTGAAACAGAAAAGATGGTAAATGAAATGAAACCGGGAGATGTAGTTCTTCTTGAAAATCTTCGCTTTCATAAACAGGAAGAGAAGAACGATCCTGAATTTGCAAAGCAGCTTGCAAATCTTGGTGATGTGTACATCAACGATGCTTTTGGAAGTGCTCACCGTGCTCACGCTTCAACAGAAGGTGTGACGAAGTTTATAAAAACTTGTGCAGCCGGTTACCTGATGCAGAAGGAATTGAATTATTTAGGAAGTGCACTTGCTAATCCTAAAAGACCTTACTGTGGAGTTCTTGGTGGTGCAAAAATTTCCGGTAAGATAGATGTGATTAATAATCTTCTAGATAAAGTTGATATACTGATTATTGGTGGAGGTATGGCATTCACTTTCTTCAAAGCGCAGGGAAAAGAAATTGGTAAATCTCTACTCGAAGAAGAAAAACTTAATCTGGCTAAAGAACTGGTTGAAAAAGTGAAATCTTCCAAACTAAAATTCTTGCTTCCTGTTGATGTTGTGGTTGCAGATGAATTCAAAAATGAATCTCCTGCAATTACCGTTGATGTCGATAAAATCCCTGCTGACAAAATGGGATTGGATATAGGACCAAAATCAATTAAGTTATTTTCAGATGAATTGATGAAATCGAAGACGATTGTCTGGAACGGACCAATGGGAGTTTTTGAAATGGTCAATTTTGCGAAAGGAACTTTTGCAGTAGCCGAGTCACTTGCAAAGGCTACAGAAGATGGTGCTGTTACGGTGATTGGTGGTGGAGATTCCGCCGCCGCAATTGCTGATGCAGGACTTGAGAAAAAAGTATCTCACGTTTCAACCGGCGGTGGTGCTTCTCTCGAATTTCTTGAGGGTAAAGTTCTTCCCGGTGTGGCTGCTTTGACAAATGCCTAATAAAAAAATGAATAGAGGAAATGTAATTGAACAATTATTATAGACCATTTGGCGGTTTTAGTGTTTTCCCCAAGGTGATTAAAAATCTTTTAATTATCAATGCAGCTGTGTTTTTCGTACAAGTTATTGCTAACAACCTCATGGTTGGTGGTAAACCACTTTGGTATATTCTGAATTACTGGTTTGCACTTAATCCGCTGGCTGAAGGATTTAATTTCCAGGTCTGGCAGCTGATTACATACCAGTTTATGCATGGCAGTTTTACTCACATTCTATTTAATATGTTTGCATTGTGGATGTTCGGAATGGAGATTGAAAATTATTGGGGAACAAAAAAATTCCTCACATACTATCTTCTCTGTGGTATTGTAGCAGGATTGTTTCAACTGTTTCTAACTCCATTGCTGGGTTCTTCAGCTGCAGTAACAATTGGTGCTTCAGGTGCCGTATATGGTGTACTTATTGCCTTTGGGTTGATGTTTCCTAACCGATTAATTTTCCTTTATTTCCTTATTCCTGTAAAAGCAAAATATCTTATTGGATTTTTAATTGTATTAGAATTTATGCTTGTTGATAGTGCACAAAGTAATGTTGCTCATCTTGCTCACCTTGGCGGTGCTTTGGCAGGATTTCTTTTTATTTTGTTCGATAAAAGTATTGATGTCCCTCTTAAACAAATGTTGAATATTTCTTCAGGTTATCGGTCCGGCAGTAATTTTCAAAATCCATTCAATGGATTAGCTGATAAGTTTAAAAGAAGAACACAGAATATTGAGGATGCTAAATATTACGACATCAATCAGAAAAAAGATGAAGAAACGAACATTACCCAGGAAGAGATAGACAAAATACTTGATAAAATAAGTGAATCCGGTTATCAGAATCTAACCGAGCGGGAGAAAAAAATCCTGTTTGATGCAAGTAAAAAGATGAATTAACAAAAGTCAAATGTCAAAAGTCAAATGTCAAAAGCCTGTCCCGAACTTGATTCGGGATCAAAGACAATTTTTCCTGTTTATCTTCTTGTTTTTTTTCAGTTCCGCTTGCGACAAAGGACCTCCTATTCCTGAAGAAAAATTTATACAGGTTTATGTTGATTTATTAATTCTGCAGGATACAACCAGCACTGATACACTTTCACTTGATTCATTAAAAACGCTTATCTTTACAAATTATAATGTTACCGGTGAAGAGTATGATGCAACAATCAGCTACTACAACTCTC
>JBATIA010000322.1:0-2534 GCA_049667415.1 Ignavibacteriaceae bacterium | reverse complement strand
CATAGTATCTGATGCGGTCCATCCATAAAGCCATTGTATACTTAAACCTAACTGTTGATAGAAACTGGAACCGCCAGTGCCTAGTGCAAAAATTGGTTTATTTGTATTTTGGATTATTTGAACTTCCTGTGGTGTACCCCAATATCCCGCATATCCACTTCGTGAATCGATTATTATCAAATCAAAATCATCGAGGTTGGTAGTAGATATATCACTTATTTTTATTAGTGATGTGGTGTAATTAGCAGCACTAAGGAAACTTCTAAAGCTCAGGCCATTAGATGAGTCTGTATCATAAATATAGGCAACGTAATATTCTTGAGAATATATTGTGCACCACTTGGAAATGGGTGAAAAGAAAGTAAAAACTGCAAATAGCATTAAAAAATATTTCATTTTAACCTCCTAGTTATGGATGATTAATTTATTTATGTTTTTTACACTTTAACTTTCACATTCCAACTTCTAACTACTTGAGTAGAAGCATCTTTTTTGTTTCAACAAATCCTTGTTCTAAGTCTGCCGAAGGATCACTCACTCTCAACTGATAGAAATACACTCCACTTGGTAATCCCTCTGCATACCAGGTTAATTCATAAGTGCCTGCTGGTTTTTCTTCGTTAAGCAAACTTTCTATTTCATTACCAAGTACATCAAAAACTTTAATTACTACTTTTGATGTGTGTAGAACTGAGTATCTAATTTTTGTGGACGGATTAAACGGATTCGGATAGTTTTGCTGAAGTTCAAAGTTTAGTGGCAATACTTTATTATCATTTAATGAAACTGGTAACGGAAATTCTGCATCATAAAATTCCTGTGCGATCTGGCTATAAGATTTTACCAGAGTTATTGCATTAAGGTGACTAACACCAGTAACTGCACCACCAGCAATTTCTGCAATAACCACGATTTGCGTATCACCCGGAGCCATCTGAAAAGGACCTGTTGATAGTCCTAACCTTCTGTCATCAGGAGAATGGAGAATTCCATCAATCCATCCTTCACCTGTTACAGGATTACCGTTGAGTGGAAATTTGGTTGGCTGGTTTGTTAGAGGATCAATAAAAGGATCACCTGTAATTCCAATTTTGCCTTGCATAAAATTATAAAACTGGTTTGCACCATCGGGATTACCTAATGGAGGATCAGTTAAAACAGGATCATTTCTCACAAAATAGTAAAATGCTGTCATAGGAAGATTTATAAAACCGTATACCCGTTCGTTATTCTCTTTTAATCCATAGTCATAAATGTCTTCAATTCCATTTCTGTTTTTATCCTCACCAGGGTTTCCTTCTACAATTGGACCACGAATCAGATCAAAACCAACTGCAGGTGGTGGCAAAGGATCATAAATTGGATCAGTTGCAACTCCATTATAACCATAGCCCAGATTCAATAATGTATCGCACCCAACAAAATCATTTAATGCGTCTCCTATATCCGGATCAGACCACATTGAGATGTACATATCTTCAAAAGTTGTTGGATTACCTAATACATCACTCTTATTAATTAACTTATACCTTCTGAAAAAGAAATTATTGAAACCAAGGCTGTCTTTGTATTCCCACATTGTTGCTTGGTATTCTAATCCAATTGGAAGCGTACCATATAAATTCATTGTTAAACCAGGTTCTTGGTCATTAGCTACAAACCATATCGTTTGTGCAGCGCCTTCAATTCCGGGAATATCAATAATTGGATTATAGATTCCATTTTCATCTATATCCTTAAATGGTGCACCTAAATCACCAGGCCATTCGGTCCAATCCAATTCATATTGAGCTCTTATTTCTTGTTCAGTTTTAAATTCATCCATCGCTTCTCTGCTTAAGTCAACGGGAGGACCACCAGGATAAACTTCAGGTCTTACTCTGAAAATTCGTGCCTGAGGATGGGAAGGAGGTATGACATTGCCGGAAGCATCAATCCAACCACATTGCAATCCTTCCCTGTATGTTGAACCTCCAACCCTAACCTTTGGATCGCCTGCTATTTTAACTCCCCAAATCAAACCGGATATAAAAACGGCTGTTTTCCCAGTATTATATGGGTAAACGAAACCAGAGTTGGACTCAAAAATATCTATGTCTGAAATACCGGTATTTTTAAAAATTGTTGTGATGTTATTTAAGTTAAGGTAAGCTCTTATCGGAAAACCCTGAGTAGAATAATGACTTTTAGTAACCATTGGTTTTTGTGAATAGCTTAAAGAACCAATCAAAATTAATAGGATAGTTAGAAAGTTTATGAAATACTTCATGACAAACCTCATAATAAATTTTAGTTAAAAATTATTTAAGCATTATCATTTTTTTTGACTCAATAAATTCACTCGTCCGTAATTGATAAAAATATATTCCACTCGGCAATCCATCTGCATACCATGTTATCTCATAAGTGCCTGTTTGTTTTTCTTCGTTAACTAACGTCTCTATTTCGTATGTCTACTTAACCTTTGTTAAAAAGTATGGCACCTCATCTTTATATCTTGATTTATCTCTTAATCCTTCAAGATCTTCTTCATT
>JBATIA010000321.1:0-3535 GCA_049667415.1 Ignavibacteriaceae bacterium | reverse complement strand
CGAACTGATACTTACGATGATTATATGGAGAAATTAATTAATGCTTTTAATCCTGCTGCTGCTGAAGGAGTAATGTGCCGCTCATTGTTAAGCGTTTCTTATGATGGAAAAATATACGATTGCGATTTCAACCAAATGTTGGATTTACAAGTGTTCACAGAAAAACCAATGACGGTTTTTAATTTTAATTACAAAAAGCTTGTAAACCGTGAAATAATTTTTGGTTCACATTGTTTCGGCTGCACTGCAGGTTCAGGAAGCAGCTGTGGTGGAGCTACTGCTGAATGATATCGGGTAAAAGGATTGTTGTTATTATTCCTGCCTTCAACGAAGAAGAATCCCTGCCAAAAGTAATCAAAGATATTCCAGACTTCGTTGACGAAATAATTGTTGTAAATAATGGTTCTTCAGATAATACTTCGGAAGTTGCCGAGAAAAATGGGGCGACTGTCCTCACTGAGAATGAAAAAGGATATGGCGCTGCTTGCCTTAAAGCAATTGACTATATAAAAGAAAAAAATTACGAAATAGTTGCTTTCCTTGATGCTGATTACAGTGACTATCCCGAAGAAATGAATCTGGTCATTGAACCAATTGTAAAAGATAATTATGACCTCGTTATTGGTTCCCGAATGATTGGCAATAGAGAAAAAGGTGCAATGCTGCCGCAAGCAATATTTGGTAACTGGCTTGCATCATTTCTTATTAAACTTTTCTGGGATTACAAATTTACTGACCTTGGTCCGTTCCGTTCGATCAGGTTTGCATCCCTGCAAAAACTAAATATGATTGATAGAAATTTTGGCTGGACAGTTGAAATGCAAATCAAAGCAGCGAAGCAAAAAATGAAAACCACCGAGGTTCCCGTTAGCTATCGTAAACGTATCGGGCAATCGAAAGTAACTGGGACGCTTAAAGGAACAATAAAAGCTTCTTCTAAAATACTCTGGTTGATTTTTGTTAGCTTGTTCAAAGATTGAAGGACATATTTTTTGTGTTCCTTAGTGGTAAGAAGGAGGGCTTAACCACAAAGGGGCATAAAGTTCATCGGGAAGTAACACTAAGTATAAATCCTTTTTTTAATAATCTCATAAAAGAAAAATAATGTCAGTGGCAGATACTCTGCAAAAAGTACCAATGTATTTTCTTGCCAGAGACCCACTGTTTGAAATGTAACAACCGTAATAGAAGTAAGACTTATCGCAGCGACAAAGTAAAATCCCGAATAGCTCCGAATAACTGGTAGCAAAACAGCAAACCATATCAAGTACCACGGGTGAACCACCGGGGTGAATATCATCAATAAAAATAATGACAGATATACTTTTTTTAAGAAGTCAATTTTTAAAATGAAAATAAAAATGAAAACAAGCAGAAATGATATCCCGCACAATATTCTTACAGTTAAGTTATCAGAGAAAAGCAAACTAAGAACATTGTACATCATCCCGTTAAAAGTCCAGTTAGCAGAGTAATTAATTAATGTATTTAGGGGAGTTGCTGTAAAAGCGTATGGCAGAAAAGTGAAGATAAAAACAATAATGGGCATAAAAATGGATTTTAATTTTTCTGCTGGCTTTTGTTCATTCTGAAAAATAAATGGAATTAAAAGCAATCCTGTCGGTTTAACCGAGATTGATAAACCCAGCAGGATATAGCTTAAAAATTTTTTATCGTAAAAATAGAGAGTTACAGAGGCTAGCATAAGAGCTACTCCTGCAAGATCAATATGTGCATCGATGAAAAATTGAAAGGTTACAAGCGGAAGTGCAACGTATATCAGAATGTATTTTAAATCAATTGAAAACCGAAGCAATAGATAATACAAACTAATTAGTATAAGCAGCTCTGCAAGGAGCAGAATAATTTTTAGTCCCACCGCAGACTCTCCGGACATCCAGTAAGACATCGTGAAAAACATTTGAGAAACAGGAAAGTATATAGTTCTTATATGCGGATAGCTTACTTTTTCAGGTAATAAATCTGAGTGTAACGAATTCAGCTGTTGGTCGTTCGGTGGATAGAGAAAAGGATTTATTCCATTAGCCTGGACTTTGCCATCCCACAAGTATCTGTAATAATCATCTGAACCGATTGGATCAACTGTAATAAAAAGTATTTTAATTGAAAAGAATATCAGTAGAACAGAAATTGTTTGAGCTTTTGTTAAATCCGTTTTGAATAATACTATAACAGCAGCCAGATATATAATTGAAGATAAAATAAATGAGAAAGAATAATTCTGAATTGACTGACTTGAAAAAAAGTAGGAGAGACTAATTACGATTAGTAATATTAAAGAGGCGTAGAAGATTTTTTTAAAGTTCGTATTCACAAGTCATTATATAAAATATTTTCTAAGATAAAATACCCATTCATAATTCAAAAAGCATAATAGTTCAGCAGCATTTCACTTGACAAACAGCAAATAAACTTTAATCTTGCTTTAACTATTAATCAGGGATTTATTTCGGTACGAATATGAAAAGCACATTATTAATTCTTGCGGTATCGTTAGTAGTAATATGGGGATTCAACAATAAATCAACAAACGCCCAGTCAGAAATTGGGAGTGATAAAGGAGTTAACCAACAAATGGAAAATCTGCAAAAAGCTACATTCGGTTCAGGATGCTTCTGGTGTACAGAAGCTGTGTTCGAAAGATTAAAAGGAGTTCATAAAGTTGTATCGGGATATGCAGGAGGGACAGTTGAAAATCCAACTTACGAGCAAGTGTGTTCGGAGAAAACCGGTCATGCTGAAGTTACACAAATAACTTACGACCCAAACGTAATTACATATGATGAACTGCTGGAAGTTTTTTGGAAGACACACGATCCAACAACTTTAAACAGACAGGGAAATGATGTTGGAACCCAGTACCGTTCAGTAATCTTTTATCACAATGAAGAGCAGAAAGAGCTTGCTGAAAAATACAAATCTGAGCTTGATAAATCAGGGGCGTGGAGTAAACCAATTGTTACAGAGATATCACCGCTTACAAATTATTTTGAAGCCGAAGATTATCATCAGGATTATTATACTAACAATCCTAACCAGGGTTATTGTGCTTTTGTAATTGCTCCTAAAGTAGAAAAGTTTGAAAAGGTGTTTAAGGAAAAGCTGAAGAGAAAAAACTAATTATTACTTGGCCGTGCTTTAAAAAGGTTAATCTACTTCTTATGCAGCAACAAAGAAAATAAGTCCTTCCTCAATTGCTATATGGATTTCCTTTTTAGGTTAGATATACCACCGGACATGTAATCTTATTTCCTCAAATTATCCAGTTGTTCGAGTACAATCTTACCGAATAAAAACCACCGAAAGGAATTATTTAATTGATGGATTAATAAAATATAATCTCGTACTTTTTAAAGCCGGTTTAACCGGAGAATCGGTTACACCAGATGTGGTTCCGGATGACATTAATATAATAATAAAAAAAACCGGGGGTGCACTATGGAAAAAGTTAATATTGAAGAAAAGGAAATATTCTCGTTACTAACATCAAAGCAGATTGCAGAGATTAGTGAGT
>JBATIA010000320.1:0-4835 GCA_049667415.1 Ignavibacteriaceae bacterium | reverse complement strand
GCAATAAATATTTATAAAGAATTGCTGGCGATAAAGCCTGATACATGTATGTTTATTATCGGCGATGGTGAAAAAATAACGGATTTGAAAAATGTTGCTAAACAATACATACTTAAGGATTGCATTTTTTTCACGGGTTATCTTGAAAATGCGGATGAATATTTAAAATATTTTGATCTTCTTCTTATAACTTCTGATAGAGAAGGGATGCCTTTTATTATCTGGGAGGCAATGGGAAATTCAACCCCAGTTGTATCTTCAAATGTCGGTGGAATCAAAGAAATTCTCGAAATTTATGATTGTGGTTACGTATTTGAAAAAGATGATTTATCAGGTGCTGTTGGTAAAATATCTTTATTACTTACGGATGAAAGCTTAAGAAAGAATTTAGCTGAGAGTGGATTGAGAATTGTTGATGAAAAATTCAATTCAAAAAATTTCATAAGAAAAATTGAACAAGTATATTTTAATCTTTTAAACAGATGAAAAAGATTCTGCACATCACTCCCGATTTTAACTATAGCTGTGGCAGAAGCAAATTAGTCTATCTTTACCTGAAGCACTTTGGAAATCAAGAAAATTATGAAGCATATTTTATTGCAAATGGTGGAGATTCATTAGGCAGATTAGATGAAATTCCCAAACTAAACTTCCAGAGATTAGAATTTTCTACAGGTAATAAGAATTTATATTATATAGGAAAATTTTATAGGAACCTGAAGAATTATGTTGTTAAAAATAAAATTGATCTGATTCATACACATCATCGATTTCCAGAAATTATAAGTGTATTAATAGGAAAACAATTAAAAACCAGGACTGTTGTTTCTACGCATGGATTTGTAAAAGGATTTAAATCTGTCAGCTATAAATCGGATAAAATAATATCTGTCAGCCAATCAATAACTTCTTATCTGATTAATAAATATAAAGTAAAAAGCAAAAAAATAATCACGCTCCTTAATCCTGCGGAACAATTTCCATTAAGGGATTCTGAATTTAATAATACACTTAGAACAGAATTAGCAATATTACCCAGTCAAAAAGTATTATTATTTATTGGTAGAATTAATGAAGAAAAGGGGTGTAATACACTTTTAAAATCATTTAGTTTATTGAGCAAGATAAGAAATGATTTAGTCCTAATAATGAGTGGAAAAATTGAAGGTAGTTCATCATATATAAAATCTTTTATTAATAATATAAGTGTCAAATTTGTACCTCCGTCTAAAAATAATTGCGATTTATATTCAATAGCTGATATAATAATATTACCCTCACGTAAGGATTCCTTCCCTTTTGTTATGATTGAATCCGGAACATTTAAAAAACCTTTTATTGGTGGCAACACCGGAGGTATAGCCGAATTTATTGAGGATAGTAAAAATGGTTTGTTGGTTGAACCCGATAATGTTCAACAACTTACTGAAAAGATTATATACCTTTTAGACAATCCTGAAATTGGAAAAACGCTTGGGAATAATTTGCACGCAAAGGTAAACAGACTCTGTGACTTTAATAATTACTTTACTCAAGTAGAGAATATTTATGATTCACTCATCCAGTCAAAATGATATTTGCTAGACTATTAGTCGATCAAAAAAACATTAAAAGAAGAGTGCTCAATTCTATTGAAGCGGGAAAACCATTATTATTAACCTACTTTAATCAGCATTGTCTGAATATATATTATAAGGATGAAACTTATAAAAAATTACTTGACTCAAAGTTTGAAATTTATCAGGCTGATCTAGGCATATTTCTTTCCTTAAAAGTCTTATGGAGGAAAAAAATAAATAGAATTGATGCAACTGCAATGAATCAAATGATTCTAAAGGAACTAATCATTAATAAAACTCCTTTAACAATTATAGGAGGTAAATTTGATGAGCAATTTATCCAGGAAGAAACGGCGAAGAGAGGAATAAATCTTTATGAGTTTCAAAGTGGTTTTTTTGCTGAGGATCAAACTGAAAATGTGATTGAACATCTCAGTTCATCCTTAAGCCGGGTTTTTATGATTGGTATGGGTGTACCTCGACAGGAATTATTTGCTGAAAAATTATCTCGTACTTCAGATTCTAGAGTAATTATATGCGTCGGAAATTTTTTTGAATTTTATTTCGGAGCTAATAAAAGAGCACCGGTTATTATTCAGAAAATAGGTCTTGAATGGATGTTCAGATTATTTACTGAACCACGAAGGTTGTGGAAACGGTATTTAATCGGGATACCTGTTTTCATCTACAGGATTATTAAGTTAAAATTCAACGGAAAGAACCGAAGCTTGCTATAAAAATTATCTTGTTTAGCTGGGTCACGGCTAATATATTTTGCAGTAAATAATAATAAAGGTTTAAGTGAAAGTACTTTTAACACTTCTTATTTTAGCTTTATTGATACCTTCGGTATTAGCTCAAAGCGAAGAAATATCAATTGTGAGTCGTTCAAATGGTTTGGATTTGAATTTTGTTTTTAATCAAGAACCTTATTCCATCAACAGATCAAATAATAAAACAGTAATTGAGTACTTCAATGCTTTAAATGAAGGTATTCCCTGTACACCTGCACTGCCCTCTAAAACTTATTTTATTGCTATTCCACCTAACGGTAAAGCCCAAGTACAATTAACAGGGCAAAAGCATAATTTCCTCAGTAATGCTGAGATTAAACTAAATCCAACTGTGATTTTATCGGATTCATCAGTTGAATATAAAGAATCAAATCCCGATTTAACAATATTTATCTCAGATCAGTATCCATCTAATGATGTGGAAATAATGGGTTATAGCTGGATCAGGGATTACTACTGTGTGGTTATCAAAGTAAATACCCACATCTATAATTGGAAGAAAAAAGAAATCCGTGAACTGCTATCATGTAATCTCAAAATTGATTTTACAGGAGTAACTGCATTTAATCTGAACCAAACACCTTTGGGCGAATTTGATAAAAAATTACAAGATGTAATCCTGAATTATAATTCAGCAACTCAGTTCCGTTCTTTTAGACCTTTCTCTTCTCTGCAGGATTCCACTGGAAACTGGATTGACTATTCTCAGGAATATGTTAAGCTGCAAATACCGGAGGATGGAATTTACCGAATAGATTATAACCAGGTTCTTGGCTTCGGAATTAATCCACAAAGTATCGATCCCAAAAAATTAAAAATGTTTTATAAGGGAAACGAGTTGCCAATTTTTGTTTCAGGTGAGGCTGATTTATCCTTCGATCCCGGGGATTATTTAGAATTTTGGGCTGAAAAAAATTATGGAGACGGAGATTACAAAGAAGTTGTTTCACTTGGCCAGGATTACATTAATTATCTAGATCGCTATTCTGACACTTCAATTGTCTGGTTAAGCTGGAATGGAAATGATGGTAAAAGAATCGCTGTTCAAAATTCAACTATTCCGGGAATCATCGATACTATAAGCAGCCACACCGATTTTAAGCACCTTGAAGAAGATGAAAGGCTGTGGTACTACGATGCAGTTTCACCTCGTGTTCAGCTTCCTTTCTGGCAGGAAAATAAAGTATGGACCTGGCAAGTTATCGGAGCCGGGGGGATTATTCCGATTAATTTTAGTTCGACTGATTTTGTACCAAATACACCTGTGAATGCAAGTGTGCGGTTAATAAGTAGTGCAGCGAATCAAATATCTGCGAACGCTCATAAATTTGGATTAAGCTTAAACGTAACTTCATCACAAGATACTATAGTATTTAATTATAAACAGACAGTTAATTTCAGTGCAACGTTCAACTCAAGCCAATTAATAAATGGAAATAGTATTATCAGAGTTTTTGGATTGCAAAATGATTCACTAAAATGGCACCAGGCATTAATTGATTGGGTAGATATTCAATATGAGCGTTATAATGTTGCAAGTAATGATTCATTGAAGCTTCGAATTTCCGATAATATTCAATCAGCCCTGCGGGTTATTAAAGTCGACAATATTTCTCAGCCGATTTCCAGCATCCTTGTTTATAAAACCAGTCCATTCTTTAAAAAGATTACTTCTTTAAATCTTGCGAATTCTGTATTAACTTTTACTGATACTGTCTCAGTGGGTGAAGAGTATTTTATTACCAAAGAAAGTTCTGCTCAGGAACCAATTTTTCTTGCGAAAAAATACTTTGTTAATCTGCGTGACGGAAGCCATAGTGCAGATTACATTCTTATAACAAATAAAATTTTGGAATCCTCGGCTCAGGTGTACACAAATTTTATAGGCAGTAATTATAACGTAAGAACTGAACTGGCATTTGTTGATGATATTTTTGATGAATTTTTCTATGGCTATAGCAAACCCGAAGCACTAAAAGATTTTTTGCGATTTGCAAATTCAAACTGGATATCACCTGCTCCATCTTATCTATTGCTTCTTGGTGATGCTAATTATGATTATAAAAAGAAACTTAAACCACCTCCAACAATTGAAAGATTAAACATAGTACCATCGTATGGTTTTCCTGTTAGTGATGTCTGGTTCACAATGTGGGACTCTGCAAATGTTAATCTTCCTCAAATGTTTGTCGGAAGAATTCCTGTAACTTCTAATGCCGAAGTAAATTTTTATCTCAATAAGCATCAATCCTATTTAAATAGAGCTTTTGATGATTTTAATAAACGTTATCTCTTCTTTAGCGGAGGAGATGTTGCTGATACAAGCCAGCTTGCATCCTTAAGAGCAGCGAATAATTTTGTGTTAAACAATTTCGTTAGACCTATTCCTATCGGAGGTGACGGCATTCATTTTTATAAAACAATTGATCCACCTACAAATTTTGGTCCTTACACCCGCGAGCAGATAGACAATGCCATAGAC
>JBATIA010000319.1:0-2725 GCA_049667415.1 Ignavibacteriaceae bacterium | reverse complement strand
TCTGCTGCATGGTGTATCCTTCATAAAAATGAAAGCGACCCTGCATTGCAACCACATTTTTGCCGTTAACTTTTCCGAAGATTAGTTTTCCATGATGAGATTCAACAGTTGAGATGGGAAAATGTGGTAGTGATTCGTAGCTGATTTCGTGTTTAACTTCTATTTCTTTAACCAGTCCACCTAAGCCAGTACCTAAAATAATTCCTATAGAATACTTTTCTGCGGTATGCTTTCTAATTACCTCAAGAGTTTCATTAATATTTAATATAAGTTCGCTCATATCTTAAAGTAGCTTATCTACAATATCATCAACGTCTATATCTAATTTTTCTCCTTCATCCTGTATTGCCGGTTTCGTCTTTTCTTCACCAGCCTCTTTAACTTTACCCTCAAGAAGGTTTGCCTGTGTGTTTACTATTGCTTTTAATCTTGCAATAATTAAATTTTTCTCCTCCCTCAGGTTCATAACAGCATTTCTAATTTCTTCAGCACTCTTATTAGCCTTTTCCAGAATCTGAGATGCTTTATTTTCGGCTTCCTTAATAAGTAAATTTGTTTGACTCTTAGCAGATTCCAAAGTCTTTGTTGAGTTTTCCTGGGCTTTGATAAGAGTGTCCTGCAGGTTCTTTTCAACTTTCTGGAATTCGCTCACCTTGGTATTGAGTCTTTCGATTTCCCGTTCTAAAGATTCGTTTTCATCGATGAGCTCTTCCATTTCTGATGCTACTTTTTCCAGGAATGCCTGGACTTCATCAATGTTATAACCCCGCATTGACTTTTCAAATTCCTGCCTTTTAATTAGCAGTGGTGAAAGTTTCATGACTGCCTCCAGTCTGTTTTGTAATTTCTTTGACCAAAGATAGCAGATCCAGTTCTTAACATTGTTGCCCCTTCTTCAATTGCTATTTCATAGTCATTTGTCATCCCCATAGAAAGTTCTCTAAGGTCAAATCCATTTTGGTTAATTTCGTCTTTTAATTTACGTAAATCAATGAAACTTTTCCTAATAATCTTTTCAGCATCAGTATACGGTGCCATTGTCATAAGACCAACAAGGTTAATATTAGAAAGAGTCGAGCAATGTTTTACAAGTTTCATAATTTCTGTTCTATCCTTCAACCCTGACTTAGACTCCTCAAAAGATGTATTAACTTCAAGTAATATTTTCTGAATCTTTTCTATTTTTTTTGCTTCCTTGTTTATTTCATCAGCAAGAATTGAAGAGTCAACTGAATGAATATAAGAAGCAGCCTTGACCGCGTACTTAACTTTATTTCTTTGCAGGGTACCAATAAAATGCCAGGTTACTTTATCACCGAGAATTTCGTATTTATCCCTGAGTTCCTGGGCCTTATTTTCACCAAAATCTGTCACTCCAAGCTTATTCGCTTCTTCAATGGCATCTGTCCCAAATAACTTAGAAACAGCAACTAACCTGATTCCGCCGGGATCCCTTTTGCACTCGGCACACTTTAGAGCTATTCTATCCTTCAGATGGTTGAGATTTTCTGCTATCATAAAAAAATTAAGGTTGTGAATGTAATTTATTCACTATCAAAAATCAATCTGAAACGAATAAAAAGTGAAGACTTTATCTTTATTCCATTCAAATAAACTGGCATTAGAGGCAGCCTGACTTTTCTAAGTGTGGGTGAATATAAATTATTGAATTGGCATTAAAAAAGCCGGAGCACTTAACTCCGGCTTTGAAGTGTTTAGATTGGTTACTTAAGCCGAGCCTGTCCTTTGTAGCTTTAGCGTAAGAGAATTAATTTCTTAGTTGAAACAAAATTACCTGCCGTAAGCTTATACACATATATTCCGCTTGGCAAATTACCGGCATTGAATATTACTGAATAATTACCCGGTTCTTTTCTTTCATTAACCAGGGAAGCAACCTCTGTTCCAAGCATATCATAGACTTTCAATGTTACTAAGCCTGCAGATTTAATTGAGTACGCAATAGTTGTAGTTGGGTTAAATGGGTTGGGGTAATTCTGATCCAATTCAAAGTCATATTCTACTAAACCATTGTTAGTTTTATTAAACTTACTGAAGTTAATTGATACTGAAGATGAATAATCAGAAAAATGATTGTTGACATCCTTTGCTCTAATTCTATATTCCGCAGTATGAGCTTCATTGTGTAAACCTCCTATACTGTAATCAATGAACTCAGATTGATTACCATTTCTATTAGCTAAAAAGGCCCATTGGCTCCAAGGCCCATCCCACAATCTTATTCTTCTTTCAATTTGATATGCATTAGTTTGGTTATAAACATCTGGTTCAATATTCAGATTCCAATTCAGTTTTGGATAAGTGTTTGTTCCAAGTGTATAAATAGACACTGTTAATCCTTGAGGTGTAAGTGGATTAGCATCATACTGACGGTACTTAATATAACTACTAGATGTAGGTTTCCAAACTACAAATAAATCATTCGAGGTTTTTGAAAAACCTAAATGTTGCATTTCATAGTTTAAATAATCTGAAGTAACCTGAAAATCATCGCTCCATTGGCTTCCATTATAATCAATATGTACAACTCCATTATCGAAATAATAATGAACTACCTTTAACTTACTATTAGATGTCGTTTCTGCACCCATCAGGATTCTAGGTTCGCCAGCAGAAAAGATTTGAGTATAAGAAGCTGGCCAAACTGTAGCAGTTAGATCGCGTGATTTTACCTGGATCTCATAACCGTACTGTCCAAGATCAA
>JBATIA010000318.1:0-2355 GCA_049667415.1 Ignavibacteriaceae bacterium | reverse complement strand
CTGGAGTTTGCAAAATTCTGGTACTGGAGTAAATCTGAGATCAGTTTATTTCCATACACCTGATAGTGGATGGGTTGTTGGGAAAGATGAAAAACGTTTGAAAACTTCAAATGGAGGAGTTACCTGGGTGCACGATCACACAGGTTTCATATATGAATATTTGTACATTTATTTCTATGACGATCTCCAAGGATGGATAATAGGAACTGATGGTGTTATTTTATACACTGAAAATGGTGGAATGACAGCACAACAAAATGTTTTTGAAAAAACTTTCGGGGGATATAATTCTGAACGAGGGATTGTAGTAGATAAAACTAGTGATGGCGGATTTATAATCGGAGGATCAACTGCAAGTTTTAGCTCAAGTCAGGATATGTATGTGATAAAACTAGATTCTTCAGCTTCGATCCACTGGTCTAAAGTATATAATTCTCCAGGCACAATTGACCGAATACACGGAATCAAACAAACCCCTGATGGAGGGTATTATCTATCCGGTTATATAGAGGGTGGGTTTGGGTTCCTTGATCAAATTATGATGAAAATAGATGCGAGTGGGAATATTATTTGGGCTAAGAATTTTGGAGGTCTAGAAGCTGACGAATTAAGGCAATTAAGTATAACACCTGATGGTGGGATGGTGGTTGCTGGATATAATGCATCGTTTGGTGTAGGAGCAAAAGAGGTACAAGCCATAAAACTATCCAGTGACGGAAATATTGAATGGGCTAAAACTTACGGAACTTTTTATGAAGATTTTAATTTATCAATAATAGTTACTTCTGACGGTAATTATATGTTAGCAGGGGCAGTTGATATAACCGGCAGTTATGGAATAAGACCCACCTTAATCAAACTGGATTCACAAGGTAACGTTCTTTGGGCAAAATATTATTCGGGATTTTATGAGGATTGGGGTCGTGACCTAGTTGAAACTCCTGATGGAGGATTTTTACTTGTTGGAATTACTACTTCATTCGGCGTAGGCTTTTCAAATGATATCTATTTAATAAAAACCGATTCACTTGGAAATGTTATATGGTCAAAAGCCTACGGCGGACCTGCTGAGGATATAGTTTATGGAGTTGTTTTAACTAGCGATGGAAAATATGTAATTGTTGGATACACTAACAGTTCAGGATTTGGTTCGTATGATGGATTACTAATGAAAGTTGATTCTAACGGCAATTTGGAATGGTTCCACACTTATGGTGGTTATTCCACTGACTATTTAAACGATGTACTTGAAAGCCAGGATAATGGCTTAGTGGCTATAGGTAAAAGAGCTTCAAACACTTTTGGAAGCGACGATATATACTTAATTAAAACAGATGAAAATGGTTACTCATACTGTGCATTTTCAACTTACAATCCTATCGTAAATAATATTTCAAGTCTTCAAGCGCTGAATTTAAATTTGGGTATCCTCAGTTTAATTTCTGTTTCTAATTATCCATTAGTCACAATTAATGCCAGTTCAGGTCAAAATACTTCTTGTGCTATTATTCCAGTTGAATTAAAAACATTTGATTACCAGATTGAAAAAGATAATGTCTTATTACATTGGACGACGGTAACTGAGACAAATAATATGGGTTTTAAAATTTTGAAGGATGATACAGAAATAGGTTTTATACCTGGTGCTGGTACTACTTCTGAACTAAGGGAATATTCTTTCAAAGATGAAAATGTTAAATCCGGAACTTATATTTATGAATTAATACAAGTTGATTATAATGGAACGAATGAAGAGGTTGGCAAATTGGTAGTAAATGTTGAGAATGTTCCTTTAGATTATTTTTTAGAACAAAACTATCCAAATCCCATCAATCCAACTACCAAAATTCAATATTCTATACCCCAAAATGGTTTTGTATTATTAAGTGTCTTTAATTCATTAGGTGAAAGAGTGGCTTTACTTGAGGAAGGAATGAAAGAAGCTGGTTACTATGAGACTGAATTTAATGGAAGCAATTTACCAAGTGGAATTTATTTTTATACTTTATCATCAAATAAATTTATATCTACTAAGAAAATGATCCTCCTGAAATAGTGTTCTAATTTTTCCAATTAACCCTGCATTCAACAGAAAATTTAATGAATGCAGGGTTTTTTGTTTATGAAAGATCACCTTTTTGGTTAATTAAATTATATTTGCTCGGTAGAAATTGTTTATTAAGTAATAAAATCAGAAGAATTGACTTTTTTCCAATTTCTTTCAAATGTTCATAATACTAAAATGCTATTCCTTCTTATCGCTTGAAAAATGCTTTTGACACCTAGTTTATCAAATGGAAAAATAGTTGAAGAAAATAATTAACAAGATAATAAAGAATGCTTGCTAATCTGAAA
>JBATIA010000317.1:0-5148 GCA_049667415.1 Ignavibacteriaceae bacterium | reverse complement strand
CATCGGAAGTATCTAATTTTGTTCTGCCAATCAACAACCAGCTTGAAAGCTGGGGTGATGCAAAAACAAGAACAGGTTTTTATTCGTTGCAACAGCCAGTTATCGCTCCTCTTTATGATACTAGACAAACTGAAGCAATCATTTTAAATTGGATTTCAGGTGATTCTTTAGATTATGATGAATCAATTTATCATAAGTATTTGATGAGCAACTGGGAACAAAATTTTTATCCGGCACTCAACAGCAAATTAAATTTCAAACAATTATGGTTTAATTCACTGCACGATGGAGTGGTTTACTCTAAAGATAAATCTGAATCAGCAAGTACCTTTAATTTAACTTCAGCTTCTGCAATTAAACCGGCTGAAGTTTCAAATAATTTCTCATTGCATATTAAAGAAAGTTACGCTGTAAGGGACGGAAGATTTGCAAATAATGGCTGGCTCCAGGAATTACCGCATCCTGTTTCTAAAATAGTTTGGGATAATTATGCAGCCATATCACCAAAGACTGCGAACGATTTGGGATTAAAGAGTAACGACTTGATTGAAATTTCTACAGGACAGAATAAATTACAAATTCCGGTTTTTATTCAACCAGGTGCGTCAGATAATTCATTGACTATCGAAACCGGATATGGCAGAAAGAATGGCGGAACAGTTGGAACAGGTGTTGGCTTTAATGCAAATACATTAATTAGTTCAATTGGTGGGCTGACTTCGTGGCTTTATTCAAATGTTAAAGTTGAAAAAGTTTCAGGAAAATATAAACTTGTAACTGCACAGACAGTCTATGCTTTCAATGAGGGACTTACAAAAGATCTTCCTGCTAAAAGAGGAATTATAAAAGAAGGTACCGTTAGTGAATATCTTAAGAATGCTGACTTCCTTCATAATAAAAAACATGAACTTGAAAGTGTAAATCCTTTTTATGATTACACAGGTGTAAAGTGGGGAATGTCAGTTGATATGAACCGCTGTATTGGTTGTGGTGAATGCGTCGTTGCTTGTAATGTTGAAAATAATATTCCTGTAGTCGGTAAAGATCAGGTTGATATGGGAAGAGAACTGCATTGGATAAGAATTGACAGATATTATTCAGGAACACCCGAAGATCCAAATGTTAGCAACCAGGTAATGGTCTGTCAGCATTGCGATCACGCTCCCTGCGAAAACGTTTGTCCTGTTGTTGCAACTACTCATAGCCCTGATGGTTTGAATCAAATGGTTTACAACCGTTGTGTTGGCACAAGATATTGCTCAAACAACTGTCCATACAAAGTAAGAAGATTCAACTACTATAATTACAGGGATCACTTTAATAACGGCTACCAGGAATCTCCGGTGTTCGCATTATTAATGAATCCTGAAGTAACAGTACGTTCCCGTGGAGTAATGGAAAAATGTACTTTCTGTATTCAAAGAATAAGCGATGCAAGAGCTGATGCAACGAAGGAGGGAAGAGATCTGAAGGGATCAGATGTCAGAACTGCATGTCAGGAAGCCTGCTCAACAAGCGCAATTAATTTTGGTGATATTAATAGTAGTGAAGAGGAATTCAGCAAATATAGAAATCATGAACTCGGATATTATCTGCTTGAAGAATTAAATATCAGACCTAATGTTACTTATATCGCAAAACTTAAAAACAAAAATCCGGAGAATGCTTAGTGAGTACGGATTATTCAGTTGAAGCTCCTGTAATAGCTGGTCGTTTGTCGCTCGCTGAAATTGAAGCGTTAATCGCTAAGCCAATGGATACTAAACCAGATAAGAAATTCTTTCTGGCATTGACTATCTCAGGAACTGCTCTCTTAATTGGAGCAGTCTGTTTACTTCTAACTTTTTATTATGGTGTTGGTCTCTGGGGTAACAATCAGCCTGTTGGTTGGGCTTTCCCGATTGTCAATTTTGTTTTCTGGGTTGGTATCGGTCATGCAGGAACACTTATTTCAGCAATCTTATTTTTACTCCGGCAAAAGTGGAGAACTGGTATTGCTCGCTTCGCTGAAGCAATGACAATCTTTGCAGTTATGTGTGCAGGAATATTTCCTATTATTCACACCGGTCGCCCCTGGCTTGCTGGTTATCTTACTCCATATCCGAACCAGCATGGTTTGTGGGTTAATTTTACTTCACCGTTGGTTTGGGACGTATTCGCTGTGTCTGTCTATTTTACAGTATCTCTTGTGTTCTGGTACACTGGTTTGATTCCCGACTTTGCAACTTTAAGAGACAGAACCACTTCGAAAATTAAAAAGACTATCTACTCAATTTTTAGCTTAGGTTGGAGGCATTCTTCACGTCACTGGCTGCATTATGAAAAAGCTTACGTGATTCTGGCAGGATTTGCTACACCATTGGTATTATCTGTTCATACGATAGTTAGTTTTGACTTTGCTGTTTCTATTATGCCCGGCTGGCACACAACAATCTTCCCACCATACTTTGTTGCTGGTGCTATCTTCTCTGGGTTTGCGATGGTGGTTACCGTTCTTGTTTTTGTAAGAAAGATTTTCGATCTGCAGAACATTATTACAGTTGATCATCTTGAAAAGATGAACAAAGTAATTCTTGCAACAGGTATGATGGTTGGATATGCTTATGGAATGGAATTCTTCATTGCCTGGTACAGCGGTGTTCAGTTCGAGCAGTTTGTGTTTATAAACAGAGCATTTGGTCCTTATGCCTGGGCTTACTGGATAATGGTAAGCTGCAATGTAATCTTCCCTCAGTTTTTCTGGTTTAAGAAAATCAGAAGATCTATTCCTGCTATGATGGTGATTGTAATTTTCGTGAACGTTGGTATGTGGTTCGAAAGATTTGTAATTGTTGTAACTTCATTGCATCGTGACTTCCTCCCATCAAGCTGGGGAATGTATGCACCAACTCTTTATGATTTTGGAATTTTACTCGGAAGTTTCGGATTGTTCTTTACTCTGGTAATCCTATTTACAAAAGCATTACCTGTTGTTTCAATTGCAGAAGTTAAAGCAGTTGCTGATGGTGCTCAACCGACTCATCACAGAGGAGAGCATCATGACTGATAAAAAGATTTTTGGTGTTACTGCTCTCTTTAACGATCCGAATGCTATAATGGCTGCAGCACGTAAAGTTGCATCTTCAGGGTTTACTAAATGGGATGTTAATTCGCCTTACCCAATTCACGGTATTGATAAAGCTATGAAGATGAAACCTTCAAAGCTTGGTATTGTTACTTTGATTTTTGGTCTTTCCGGTGCGGTGCTTGCTTTGATTCTTATGTGGTGGACAATGTCAGTTGATTATCCAATGATTATCGGCGGTAAACCATATTTCTCTTTACCAGCATTTATTCCAGTTACATTTGAAGTTACAGTTATTTTGGCAACATTATCAACTGTCGTTGCGATGTTTGCGTTCTTCTTTGGTCTGCCTAGAAATTCTCATGCCTTGCATGATACTGACTATATGAAAAAAGTTTCGCGTGATCATTATGGAATAGTCATAGAAGCGATTGATCCCAAGTTTGATGAAAAGGCTACGCTTCAATTCCTGAAAGACCTGAAGCCACTTACAACTGAAATAATTTATCATCCGGAAAAAGAATCATATCCGATTTTCGAACCAAGGTTCATTGCACTTCTGGTTGGCGTTGCTGTTGTTGTTTCTATAGGCACATATTTGATGCTCAACAAACTTATGTATACAGTACCATTTAACTGGATGGAAAATCAGGATAAAGTAATTCCTCAGACTGGAAGTGAGTTTTTTGCAGATGGCCGGGGAATGAGACTTCCTGTTGAAGGCACGATCGCTAAAGGTTTTATTCCTTATCCTTTTGAAGGCGAAACGAATCCAAAAGAAGTTTTAGCAAATCCTTACTTCCCGACGAAAGAAAATTTAGAATTAGGTCAAAGAAAATATTTAACATATTGCAGTCCTTGCCACGGAAATTATGGAGACGGAGATAGCAGATTACAAGGTCAGTTCCCGAATCCGCCAACATTACACTCAGACAGAGGCAGAAACTTCAGCGATGGTATGATATATCATATTATCACTATCGGGCAAAATGTTATGCCGTCTTATGCATCTCAGGTTACAAGAGAAGAAAGATGGGCGATTGTTAATTATATAAGAGTTCTTCAGAGAGCAAAGAATGCAACTGACGCTGATATTAAATTGGTTAAAGCGGAGTAAATCTTAAATGCATACAAATGAATTGACATATCAGAAAAAAGATTTACCAGCCAGCATTTCGAAAATTGGAATGACGCTTCTGGTTGTTGGTGTAATTTTGGGTGTTGCTGCATTTTTTGTAGATCACACTAGAGCTGTCTATAATTATCTGATTGCATTTACTTTTATGATCAGCATCGGTGTTGGCGCTCTGTTCCTGATTTCACTTGAATATATTGTAGGAGCAGATTGGAGTGTTCCGATTAGAAGAGTTGTTGAATTTTTCGCAGCCATAATTCCTTTGCTTGCACTACTCGTAATTCCTTTGTTACTGAATGTTGGTGAATTATTCCACTGGTCGCATCCGGAAGCTGTTGCAGATGATGAGCTGCTGCAAGGCAAGGCTCCGTATCTGAACGTTACATTTTTCATTATCAGAGTTTTTGTCCTGATTGGATTATGGTCTCTGTTCTATTTCTTCTTCATAAAAAACTCAAAGAAACAGGATACAACTAAAGACCAGAAATTAACCGCAAAAAATATCCAATTGTCAGCCATCTTCATCCCGACATTTGCAGTGACGATTAGTATTGCTGCAATCGATTGGCTGATGAGCATTGAACCTCACTGGTTCTCAACAATTATTGGTGTTTACTTTTTTGCCGGAACGGTTATCGCTGCACTTGCTGCAGTAACTCTTGCAACTGTTTTATTAAAAGAGAATGGTTATCTTCATCCTGCAATGACCAATGATCACTTATATAGTCTTGGTGCTTTGTTATTCGCATTCGTTAATTTCTGGGGTTACATTGCTTTCTCACAATATATGTTGATCTGGTATGCCGATTTACCGGAAGAAACTTTTTGGTTCCTGCAGAAATGGGAAGGAAGCTGGGCAATCTTTTCAATTGGATTGATCATTATTAAATTTCTTGTGCCTTATATAGTTTTGGTATCACAGCCTTCAAAGATGGATCCGAAAAAGTTG
>JBATIA010000316.1:0-3325 GCA_049667415.1 Ignavibacteriaceae bacterium | reverse complement strand
CAGCATGATCGGACCCAAAAAGATCGACCATCAAATCGTAGCCGCGCTTAAACTTGGTAATATGATAGGCAATATCAGGAAGTCGGTAAGTCGGTTCTCCAGTGGCTTTAACAATTACTTTGTCCTCCTCACCACCCAGGGTTGAAAGTTTCAACCAGGTTGCATTATCTTTTTTATATGATAATCCTAACGATTCAAACTTTTCTATCAATTCTTTAATTCTACCATCTTTATAAAGAGAAGATTCATTATAAAAGATTTTATGATTTATGCCTATTCTTTTCAGGCTGTTTTTTATATCATCAAATATTTCTGTCTCTGCTTCCTCTTTAAACTTTCCTTCAGGCGATTCGTTCTTCAGTTTGTTACCAGATTCATTAAATAACTTTTGAGCAATATCAATTATGTAATTTCCCTGGTAGTATTCATCTGTAAAATTTATTTCTTCGCCCAAAATCTCAAGATAGCGCAGCTTAACAGACTCTCCGAGCTTTCTCATTTGTCTACCGGCATCGTTGAAATAATATTCACGGTCGACCTCATAACCTATCCATTCAAGCATATTTGCAATCGTATCACCTGTAACCGCACCTCTTCCGTGTCCAACAGTCAATGGTCCGGTTGGGTTTGCCGAGACAAACTCAACATTTGCTTTTTTACCAGAATATTTTTTTGATTTCCCAAAATCATCACCTCTTTCAATAATCTCTTTAACAATCTCTGAAATGAATGAAGGAGTAAAGTAAAAATTGATGAAGCCCGGTCCGGCAATTTCAGTTTTACTTATGACTGTTTCATCAGTATTCAGATTTGAAATTATTTCGGATGCGATTTCTCTAGGATTTCTTTTAAATTTTTTAGAAAGAATCATTGCTGCATTGCAGGAAAGATCACCGTGGGTTTCTATCTTAGGCGTATCAAATACAAGCTCTATCTCACCTAAATAAGCCAAGCGTTGCCTGGCTTCTTCAAATATTTTGTAAAGATACTTTTTCAATTTTACGGGTTAAACTTTGAATGAAAACTGATATGCAAACTTATTAAAGAAGTGGACTTGAAAAAACTGTTCTGCAGAAAATGTGATTAATTAACCGGATGTTCCAACAGTTTTTTCTAATGGATCGGTCATCTTTTCGGTAGGAGCATCGCCCCATAGTTTTTCCAGATTATAAAACTGCCGTGAATCTTTTTTAAAAATATGAACAACAACGTCAACATAATCCATTAAAACCCAGCTCAACGCTTTTAATCCTTCTTTATGCCAGCACTTTACTCCTTCATCCGATAAGACTTTTTCCAATTGATCAGAAATTGCTTTTACCTGCGTATCTGAATCTGCTGAACAGATTACAAAATAGTCGGTGAAAGAAACTAATTTACTTAAATCAACAGTTAGAACATTAAAGCCTTTTTTAGTGAAGATGACCTCCGATATTCGGTGTGCTAATTCTTTTGAAGTCAATTTAACCTCTTTTGTAACGGAATTAAATTTTTATAATCTTTCCCGAGAATAAAAGTAACATCGAGCAAATATTTCGGATTTATTAGTTGAATGACACTCTCTTTATTCAAACCAACAACTGTCGCAATTTTTTCAGCATTGTAAATTTTTTCATTCCTGCTAACTACAATGCTGTTTTCTATTTCAAAAGAGCGATAGTTACCAAGTTTTACAACGTCAAAACCTTTAGCTCTTAAGTAATCTGTCAGCTTTTCTGCAATCCCTGAGCTTCCACAACCATTTAAAACTTCAACCTTTATTTTACTAGCAGTACTATCCTGTGATACATCATATTGATTATCATTATAATGGCTGGTGATAGTTTTGGTTATCGAATAACCTAAATAAATATTAATAATAATTAGGATAATGATCGAGGCATTCAGGGTAAGATTTGTTGAGAATTGCTCTTTCTTTTTAGTGTTTGAAATTTTTGTTCCTGTTACTTATTGATTACAAATTTTAACTACTTATTTTCAAAAGGTGAAGCTGATTGAAAAGTATTTCCTCCGGAACCAAAATCGAACGGAGTTCCATAACCATAGAACGGGTGATAATATCCATATCCGAACGGCATAGCTCTGTATTGCAGATGAACTGAGAAATCTTCCCATGGATGATAGTTAACTGCTGCGTTGCTTATATAAACTCCTGAAATATCTTTCTGAAACTGATCGCCAAATGTGCTGTACGGCGAATACATCACACTTACATCTAACTGTACATTCAGATTGCTCATTAATCTATAGAACATACTATTTGTATAATTAGTTAAAGATATGCCCTCTCCTGCAAAAGAGGAATAGCTCATGCTAAATGAATGACGCATTATAAAATCATCTGAATTGAGAAATCCGAAAAGGAAATTTGAATTCTCAGTCACAATCCCATCTTTAACACTTTTAGGTTCTAGCCCGTTATCTCTGAACTGGGCAATGACGCAAGAAGTTGATAGCAATACAATTATCATTAGAGTCTTTTTCAAATCATCACCTGAAATTTTGTTTCAATTTTATATAAATAACTTATTAAAAGCAAGAATATTCCTTTCTGAAAACAACTATAAAGCCTTGGTAATTCTATTTTTTTTATCAACCAGTACCACCTTAGGCTTAAAATTTTTAGTTTTTTCTTCTGGAACATGAATGTAACTAACTATAATAACCTCATCGCCTACGCTTCCTAATCTGGCTGCAGGACCATTTAGACATATTGTACCACTTCCTGCAGGACCTTCTATAGTATAAGTATCAATCCTGGATCCCGTATTAAAATTTAAAACCTGGACTTTCTCATAGGGCAATATATCCGCTGCTTCCAGCAATTCCTTGTCAACAGTAATGCTTCCCTCATAATAAAGTTCGGCTTCAGTAACCGTAACCCGGTGTATTTTAGACTTTAGCATTTCTCTTTGCATTAAAACTTTTTCCTTTTAATTTTTACAATCAAATATACCGATTGCAAATTCTCAGATTCAAGGGAACAATTTAGTCGGAAATTGATGTTTAACGGTTTAATTCAAATAATTACTCAAATTATCAAAATTATTAATTAGCTTATTAAAAACTAGCTTGAAAATCTTAGTCATAGATAATCTTGATTCATTTACATTCAACCTTGTTCAAATGTTAGGTAAATACAAAAAGGATATCTTAATATTAAGGAACGATGAAAAAGATATTGAATCAATCCGACATTATAAACCAGAGAAGATATTAATTTCTCCCGGACCGGGTAGACCAGAAAATTCTGGATTATCTCTGGACGTAATAAAGGAATTTGGAAATACCATTCCCATATTGGGAGTTTGTTTAGGTATGCAGG
>JBATIA010000315.1:0-11918 GCA_049667415.1 Ignavibacteriaceae bacterium | reverse complement strand
ACTATATTATGATGAAATAAAAGTTATTGATTTAAATAAAAACTTTAATGTTATCAAATCTGAAGAAAAAAGAATGAGAAGCAAATTAAATACAATTCCTTATGGGGAAGATTTGAAAAAAATATTTCTTCGTTATAACAATGCACTAGATATCATAGACTATAGCAACTCTATAGTTAACCTGTGGTCCATATTAGAATATTTGACAAACACAGATAAAGGTTATTCACAAACTATATCTCGAACTTCCTTTTTATATGGTGATTATAAAATAGTACAACACTTTCTTGAAGCATTGAGAGATACTAGAAATAAAATAGTACATTCATCTGAAAGAGATACACGTGAGGAAGCATTGGTTTATCAGTTGAAAACCCTTGTTGAAAATTTACTCTCCTTTTCTCTATTTAACCCTTTTAAGTTTTCAAGTAGAGAAGAGCTAGGTAATTTTCTTGACTTACCAAAAGATAATTCAGCATTGAAAAAAAAATTAAAAATTATCAAAAGTGGCTTAAAGTATAAAAAGGGTTAAAATTAAATCACTTACATTTTTTACCTTCCCACATTTCCTTTTTTCAGCCAACTTTATCGCCAATTTCGTCAGCGGTCGTCATATCTATATTTGCTTTTCCATTACCCCTTACCTTTTTACCTTCCCGCATTTTCAAAAATTACTTGCCAGTGCAGTAATAGTAATTAGTAAGTAGTTGGTAGTAAGTATTATGGACAAATGGGTGGTTTGCCTTTTTTCTAATTGCCTGTGCAATTTATGTGTAAGAATGTTTCCCAGGTATAAGTTTCACCAAAATCCTTAAGTGGATACACATCAGACCAATTTAAAGCATTGACTACTGGCGTAAATTCATATCCTTGAATTCCACCCTGGACAAATGCACTTGCCACTATTGGTTGTCCCCTGTACAATTTGAATGAAACTGTTGGCGTTTCAAAATTGCAATTTAAGTCAGTCACTCTAAAATATGTAACGGTTTCACCACCGTCTTTAATGATATCAATTTGAATTGTTAATCCTTCCAACCAATCCAGACAGACACCGCCATATTCAACACTTCCAGTAGTAGAAACATTTACGGTTATGTAATCTGGCTTTGGTTCCTCTTCCTCACACCCGCCCAAAAAATCACCCGCTATAAGCAACAGACTGATGACAGAGATAAATAATTTGGTTTTCATAATTTCCTCCGGTAAAATAAGTGGGAAATTTTTTCTAGAACTCCGGGAAGAATTTAAAGGGAAAGATTTTTCTTGTTAGTATTGCAATTCTCTATACAAATTCTCCCCACGGAGTAAAGAATATTCTTTACTTAAAATTGTAATTATTATGATTGATAAACAATCAACTATTGGTGCCTGGCAAGTAATATTTTTTACTAACAGTACAGAATAGAAAGTAATCAGTAAGTAGTTGTTAGTACATAGTAAGGGCGAGCTTGTGGCTCGCCCTTTTTTATCATCCTGAATATTTACTACAAGTAACCCGCTTGATTTAAAACAAGTGATTATCAGCACCAAGTAACACACTTCTATCTTGCTTTTTTCAGATTACTTTTTATATTAGGTGTAGATCAAGTTTAACAATTAAAGGAGATAGGTTGTTATGGAAAATAATGCCAGAGTTAGTTCATTTTTATTAGGTGTAATGTTAGGTGGGGTTATTGGCGGAGTCACTGCTCTTCTTCTTGCACCTACAAGCGGTAAAAAATTAAGAAGAAAAATATCAGACAAAGCAGAAGACTTTTACGAAGATGCACAGGAATATATTGAAACAGGAAAAGACAAAGCTGAAGGGCTTTACCGTGAAGGGAAGAAAAAAGTTTCCAGCATTGTTGATGACGCTAAGAAAATAGTAAAATCAAATTAATCTTAATAGGGTGTCACGAGAACAAATGTGATACCTGTTTAAAATCATTTCAACAATATCATTTTTAATGTTTTGCTAATACTTCCAGTTTGTAATCTGTAAAAGTAAATTCCGCTTGGCAGATTCCGGACAGTGCCGGAATGACTGTTGAACTCAACTTCATAATTGCCTGCCTGTTTTTCTTCGTTTACCAAAGTAGCTATTTCATTTCCTAATACATCATAAACTTTAAGAGTCACGAGAGACCCTTCGACTCCGCTCAGGGTGACAGCGGGAACCGAGTATTTTATTTTTGTGCTCGGGTTAAATGGGTTAGGGTAGTTTTGAGAAAGTGAAAATGTCTTCGGATTCCGATCATCATCTTGCCCGTCACCGATTGCCACTGGCAGTTGAGAAATTCGACTATAGTAAACATCTTCCTCTCCATTAAATGTGCCTGCCCACGCAAGAGAAGCTCCGTCATTATCTGATATCATATCAAAGTAGTCGCCCATCTTATTTTGCTGTGGCCAGCCAACATGTGGATCGAAAGCAGAACTTAGTCGCTCGTTCGGTGACCAGGTCTGACCTTCATCCTCTGAGAAAGAATAGTAAAGTGATGATAGATAAGTACCTGGATCGTCACGGGTGTCCAACCATATAACATCAATGCGTCCATTAGGTGCAACAGACATTGTTCCAAACCATTGCCATGCTGACGTTCCGGGATCATCATTAATTCTTACAGGAGAACTCCAGCTTAAACCTCTATTGGTACTTCGAATGAAATAAACATCAAGTGGATCTACGCCGGGTGGATCAACTGAAGAAAGTACATACACGGTACTATCACCCGATAGACCTGAATTATCACAAGCTACAATAGTTTGACCTAAAAGTCCTCCGGGATTCGGTCCGGCATAAGCTGAATACTGGCCGCCTAAATCTATATCGGTTGAATATTCAAATACCGGCGTAACTTGTGAATCCGGTGCATTCGAAGATCGTGCAAAAGAAAATTCACCATTATCAAATGAACGGCCCGCTGCATACACTACTCCATCAACACCAACTGCAAGCGTTCCACGTCCGGGGTTACTCGGAACGTTCACCAGTGGCTGAAAAAATTGTCCACCATCGATTGACCTGGTCATTACAATCGTTGTGGAACCACCGTCGCGCGAAAAGCAATAGATATTCCCTTCCCCAAGACTGCCGGTGCGGTCAATGGTCATCCAACCCTTATCCCCACCATAAGCCGGAACCGATCCCAGCCATGTTGCGCCGCCATCAATCGAATTAAACAATTCGCAAGTGTAACCGGCGGCTGTTGAAAGGCTGTAATAAAATAGTTTGCTGTTATTGTTTGCGTCTAGCACTGGATCGGAACGGAAGATTCCCGGTTCAATTACTCCGGATGACCAGGTGAGTCCGGCGTCAGTGCTATAGGCATATCCAGCTTGACGGAAGTTGCTGCTGATAGTATCGAACTGCCGCCAGCCTATAGCCATATTGTTCGTGTTGGCCGGGTCAATAGCAATGGAGGGCTCGTTTGCTGCATCACCGATAATGTTCTGTCCAAACTGGTCAACATTTACCTGCGCCGTGAAAAAATCAACTGATGAAAATCGATAAGCAGGTGATCTTTGTTGTTTTTCCTTTTGGACTAGGACAAATTGATCGTCGGGGATTTCATCAAGTTGTTCAATCCCCCAAGGCAAGACTCGCTTCTTTTGCTGGTCATCTTGCGCAATTGAAAGGGAAGAGTAAATCAGGAAACCCGCTAACATAAAATAAACAGTTTTAATAAAGGTGCCGCAGCATGGTAATAAAATAGTTTTCATAAAGAACTCCTTTAATTAAAATGATTTAATCCAGTATTCAATAGGATAAAAATCACTAAGATTTTCTCAAGCATAAAGGTGCAGAATCTGATTTTCAAGATCAGCAAATCCAAAATTAAAAACAATGTTTTCCAACTGATAAGATATTTTCAGGTGTTGTGGCCAAAGCAAGAAATGAATAAAAAGCTCTCCCAAAGGACTGGTAGTAGTTTAATAAATGGTTTATTGTAAATAGTATGGGTAGTTCGTTTTTTTACCAGAGAACCGATACTATGTCTACATTCTCACCTGCCAACCACAAGACTTGCCTCCATTAATACTTACCAGAAAGTCTGAATAGTGCAAATTTTCTAAACATTTTATTTGCTGGTTATCAAATAATTACTTAGGTTTGACTCACTCTCCCATAGCTCGGGCTGCATGAATAATTTATAATCCCATATTCCATTTAAGGAGGCTTAATTAATGGCATATCTATTAGTTCATCATGAAGTTGAAGATTATGTTAAATGGAAACATAATTTTGACGCCCATTCATCAGCACGTTCTGTAAATGGTTCCCGTGGGGGTAAAATATTTCGCAGTGCAAACAACCCTAACGAAGTTTTTGTTTTTCTGGAGTGGGATAGCATAGAGAATGCTCAAAAGTTTGCTCAGTCACAAAATATAAAAGAAGTTATGAAAAATGCCGGCGTTGTGGGAATGCCTGCAATTTATTTTATTGATGAAGCTGCTAAGACATCCGCATAATTATCTTCTTCTTCCAAAGTAATAAATCAATAACAATAAACCTATTTCTAATAAATGGAGTAAAAATGGCTTTATCAATGATTCAATTTTCGTACAAATCAGATAATGTAGTAAAGCTGCTAAAGAATCCGGAAGATCGTTCCACTGCAGTTAAACAACTTATAGAAAAGCTTGGCGGCAAACTGCTGGCGTTCTATTATTCTTATGGCGAGTATGACGGTTTGCTAATCGTTGATATGCCCGATCACACTTCAGGACTAGCAGCTGCTATGGCCTCTTTTGCTTCGGGGGGTACATCCAGAATAAAAACGACAATACTTATTTCTGTGGACGAAGCAATGGTTGCAATGAAGGAAGCTTCGGGATTAAAACTGGAGCAGCCAAAAGGTTAATTAATTAATTCACAACAAAACAAAAGGACTAAAAAATGAAAATCCGAAAAATAAATTTTTTCGTTGTGTTACTGTTCGTTCTGCTTGCTTTAATATCGGCAAACACTTTTGCAGGTGATAAGGAAGACGTTCAGGCACTAGTTAATACAACGGCTGAAGTTTTCAATAAACATGATTTCAAAACATACTTCTCATATTTTGTCGATGACAATACTGAGTTCCCTTATGTAGTATCTCCACTGCGCCACGATGCGGCAATGTGGAAGAATTTCATTGAAGGAACCGGATCACTCGCTTATGTAAATTATCATGGGCAGGATTTTCAGATTCAAATTTACAATGGCAATTCAGCAATTGTAACAAGTTACTACACTTTTACATGGATGGAAATGGGAGGACAAATGAATTATCAAAGCGGAAGAGCTACAATGGTTGCAGTTAAGCAGGGCGGTAAATGGCTTATTGCCCATATGCACTTTTCAAAAATGTTTTAATCACAAGTAAAAAAGGAGTTGGTGTTGTGAAACAAATAATTAGCACAATTCTAAAAACAGGTTTTCTGTTTTTAATTATTACTGTCATCTTTTTAACCGGGTGCCAGCAAATGCAGGAAGAAGAAAATGAAACACCTGAGTATTTTTATCTGCGTCCCGAAGTTGAAAAAGCATATGGATATACACATGCAGTAAAGATTGGAGACGATATTAAAATTTCGGGTGCCGTTAGTATGGATGATGCTGGTAATCCTACTGCAATTGGTGACTTAGCACAGCAAATGAAAAATTGTTACTCTGATCTGGATAAAGTACTGAAACATTACGGCTGCACTTTCGATGATGTTGTTGTTGAAAATATTTTTACAACAAATATGCCTGAGTTCCTCAATCAATCTGGCTATCGCAACACTATATACACCAAACAATTTCCTACAGGCTCATGGCTTGGAGTAAAAGAATTAGCATTGCCGGAGTTTATGATTGAGATAGAATTGGAAGCGCATAAAATCAATTGAAAAAAAATTTTCGTTCTAATAAATAATTATTCACAAATATAAAGGAATAAGTTCTATGAAATGGTTATCAAAAATCTTTGCATTTCTTTTCATTTTTATCCTGGTGGCAGGAAGTAGTCAAGCCCAGGAATCTGAACAACCATTACTGGTTGTAAGTTTCCAAAAAGTTAAAATGGCTGATGTAGGAGCGATGAATAAAATGATCAATGAAAAATTTGCCCCGATACTTAATGGGATGGTAGACGATAAAATGCTTTTAAGCTGGGGATTATTCAATCATACCTGGGGTGATGAATGGAATGTGAATGTTTGGTACACTGTAAAAGATATGGTTTCATTCGATAAATTCTGGGAAGAGTACATGAAACGTATTAACGAAAAACAACCTGATGCCTGGAAAGAAATGAGGGGGTATATTATGGAACATAAGGATAATATTTACACGATTATGAATCAGTATCCGATGCCACAACAATAAAAAATGAAAAGGGCGAGTTTACTCGCCCTTATTATTGCACTAAGCTTTTCTTCTCAGACAACAGAAAAAATTATTTCAGCAGTGTCATCTTCCTAGTTTCAATAAAGTTATCTGAACGTAACTGATAAAAGTAAATTCCACCGGATAGTGCTGCAGCATTAAAATCAATTTCATAATTGCCTGCCGCCTTTTCTTCATTTAGCAAAGTAGCTACTTCATTTCCTATAACATCATAAACTTTCAAACTAACAAAAGATGCATTGGGTAATGCAAAATTTATTTTTGTACCCGGGTTAAAAGGGTTAGGATAATTCTGCTTTAGCTCAAACACATCAGCAATCAAATCATCTTCCGGTACGCTAACCGGATCCATAACAGTAATAACACCTGACATTCCAGAACCACCGGGCCCGCCATGAGGTTCACAGTAGTAAGGATTATTTCCGGCAGTAGTGAAGGTATGTGTATACTCCCAGGGCGCCGGTGCAGGGGGACCGCTTGTAAAACTGTTATCATCAGCAAGAACATTGTGCGTGCCTGAAACATTAGTCCATCTTACAGCATCGCCAACTGTTATGATTAACTCTGCTGGCGAAAATGAAAAGTTGGAAACTGTTACATCGTGTGTTGTTTGAGACAAACTAACTCCCGATAAAATCAGGACAATTAGTAAAGAGATCAATAGATTTATTTTCTTTCTCATTCTTCTCCTTTATTATTTATGATAGATTTATTCAGGTTGTTAAAATCAGATAAAAATTAGATTAATTAAAAAATTTGCTTAAAGATCTTTTGGATTGAACAGGTATGTAATTTTAAAAAGGGCGAGTTCTGCTCGCCCTTTCATAAAATAGATAATCTTGAAAGATTAGTCCTCCGATTTTATCTCACCACCATGATCACCGACAAGCATCCACTTGTCACCTTTCTTCATAAGAATATCCGTCCAACGTCCTTTTTCGGTATTAGATTTACCTTCGGAATTCTCAGAAACCTGGGTATAATAGTAATGAACATAAGCAAAGTTACCATTCACCCAAATTCTTGCCGGGGTGATAGTATAATACTTCATCTTTCCCTTTTTGCTCCAATAGCTATAAGATGTTTGAACATTAGCTTTTGTACCGGGAGCTTCGTTTTCATAAGACCATCCAAAGTATGAATCATCAAAATAATTTAGAAAGTCATTTAGATTATCTGACAATCCGACTTTCCAGTATGCATCAACACCTGCCCAGACAGCTTTCTGTTCATCGGTCCATTGCTGAGCTGATACATTTGTAACAAAAAGAAAAAGTAAAAGAACAGGCAAAGAAATACCCATTAATTTTTTCATAACAGCCTCCATAAAAATTGTGAATAGTTAAGAATTGAATTAAATGCATTGTAAGATTAGAAAAGATTAAATAATAAACAAATGGCAATTAATTTTTAAGGTGGTTCTTTACCGAACAGGAGAAAGAGTTGTGCGAATTAACTTTTGTTTGATCGTTAATGAGGCAATTACTAGCCGAGATATATCTTCTGGTAATCTTCCCTTAATTTTTCAAGTATCTCTTGATGTTCTGCTTCTTCGCCAGATAGTTCCTTCAAACCTTCTTTTGCTCTTTCCCTTAGTACGCTTCGATCTATTTTACCATTCTCAAATCTTGGCATTTCATCAAGAAAAAATAGTTCATCCGGTTTAGCAATCGGGCCAATATTTTCGGCTACAAAATTTCTCAATTCTTCTTTCAGAAGTGGTGTCCCATCTGCATTGTTTAGAGTAACAAAAGCCACTATTGCATTTTCAAAAATTTCATCAGTCCGTTTAACCACTGCTGCTTCTTTTACAATAGGATGGGTTAATAATATTTTTTCTATTTCTGAACCGCCAACTCTGTTACCTGCTGCTTTAATAACATCATCAACCCTTCCAAGTATTTTTATAAATCCATTTTGTTCTTTTACTGCAGCATCGCCTGTAAAATAACTCCCCTTAAATTGTTTCCAGCAATTAAGACTTGCCTCAGCTTTTTCTTCTTTTTCTGTAGTGAACATTGAAGGCCAGCTGTCTTTCACAATTAAATAGCCTGCCTTACCCTCATTAACAGACTCGCCGTTCAAATTAACGATATCTATCTCAACACCAGGAAAAGGGCTGCTTGTAAATCCCGGCTTAAATTCAGAAGCACCGGGTAACGGTGAAATCAATACAACACCTGTTTCTGTCTGTAACCAGGTATCCACAACAGGACATTTGTTCTTTCCAACATTCTCATAAAGCCAAAGCCATATATCAGGTTTAATTGTTTCACCTTTTATACCGAGTAATCTGAGACTTGAAAGATCATGTTTGAACACCCAATCGTTGCCAAGTTTAGACAATGCCCGGATTGTGGTTGGATTCAGGTAAAGGATATTAATTCTGTACCTGGAAATTAATTGCCAATACTTGTCAGGCTCAGGATAAATTGGAACTCCCTCATAAAGAAATGTAGTTACTCCGTTTAGAAGCGGACCATAAATACTGTAGCTGTGTCCCGATATCCAGCTAATATCAGAAACAGACCAGATGATATCATTTCCCTTCAGATCAAAAATCCATTTAGAAGTTAGATATGCCTGAACCATATATCCGCCAGTCAGATGAAGTATGTTTACTAAATCACCTTTGGGACCATTAGTAAACATGCTAAAAAGCGGGTGCTGTGATAGAAGCGGTGCAGCCTCACAGTCATCCGAGACTTTATCAATTTCGTTCTGCCAAATGAGTTCTTTTTCCTGAGGTGTTTTTGTTTCTACCTCTTTTGCTCTGTTAAAGACAATTACTTTTTCAATTGATGAAGTTTTTTCAAGTGCAATGTTTACTTTGCTCTTTAAGCTTACATGATTTCCTTTTCTCAAAACATAATCCTGGGTAATCAAATACTTACAGGAAAGATTATTTATCCGTTCGGTGAGAGCTGTACTACTAAGATCGCTGTAAACTACAGAATGAATGGCACCAATTCTGCTACAAGCCAGCATAGCTATAACGGCTTCAGGAATAACACCCATATAAATAATTACATAGTCGCCTTTTTTAACCCCGATATTCTTCAAAACATTAGCGAACTTACAAATCTGTGTAAAAAGTAGCTGGTACGTTAGTATCCTGCTTTCACCTGATTCGCTTTCCCATATAATCGCTGCTTTATTTCTTTTCTCAGTGTGTAGATGCCTGTCAAGACAGTTATAGCTTATATTGGTTTTTCCACCAACAAACCATTTTGAACTAAAACCTTTACCCTGTTTTACTTCTTTCCATAAATTAAACCAGTAAAGTTCCCTTGCCTCACCGCTCCAGAATCTTTCCTTATCAGCTATTGAAAATTCATAAACATTTTTGTACTGATTGAAAGAAGAAAAATGTGCTTCGTCTTTAAATTCTTCAGAGGGTCTGAATGTTTCTTTATTGTTCATGTTTTACTAAAGAATTTCCCCTTCTGCAGGAAGGTTGTATATTATAATTGGAATACATTACTTATGATTATAAATTAGACATAGTGCTTTGTAAAATCAAACATTGAAAAATAAACTCATTTTGTGTCATTGTTAAAACTAAAATTAAGAAAAATCCTGAATCTGTTTAGCACTTGTCTTTTTATTTCATTTATTATTCAGTTAGGTTGTTCTGATAATGATGAAAAATATTCAGGTGTAGTTTCTGCAGGTTCTCCGGAAGCAGTTTCTGCAGGATTAGAAATTCTAAGAAAAGGCGGCAATGCAGTTGATGCATCAATCGCGGTTGCGTTTGCCCTTGCGGTAACAGAATCCGCACAAAGTGGCTTGGGTGGACAAGCTCAATTTCTTGTTTATCAACCCGGGAAAGATCCGGTAATTATAAACGGTACATCCTTTTCACCTTCACATTTGTCCGATAGTATTTCAAAAGATGATTTGGTGAAACATAAAGCGACTACCGTTCCCTCAATGGTTAAAGTTCTTGGTTATCTGTGGAAAAATTATTCTGCCGGACAGGAGTGGAATGATCTGTTAAAACCGGCTATCAGGTTTGCCAAGGAAGGATTTCCCCTCACTGAATTTAGACATAAAGTTTTGGAGCTTGAACAAAATGAATTAAGAAAAGATACTGTAACAGCCAAATTATTCCTCGGTACGGGCGGTTCATTAATAAATAAAGATGATATCTGGAAACAGCCTGAACTTGCAAAAACACTAAAGCAGCTTGCAGAAAAAGGCGCTGAGGATTTTTATTCTGGTGAAATCGCACACACTATTGCTGAAGATATAAGACTAAACAATGGCTGGATCACAATTGAGGATATGAGAAATGTACCTGCACCCGAAGAACAAAAATCACTCAAAGGTACTTACCGCGGATACGAAATTTATACTATGCCTCCTCCGGGCGGAGGCTGGGTAATAATTCAGGCACTAAATATTCTTGAGCAATTTTCTTCAGATGAATTAAAACTTAATAGTAATAACCGATTAAAAATTATTGCACAGGCTCTTCAGATTGCTCATCAATCAAGAAGTGAAGAGCCGATAGAAAATTTGATTAATTATCAGGAAGATGTTAACCTCAAGACAGACAAAGAATATGCAAAAAAATTATTAGGTCATTCAAAAGGTGAAACAACTCACTTTTCTGTAGTTGATAAAGATGGAATGATGGTAAGTGCAACTTTAAGCATTAATAATTATTTTGGTTCAAAATCAGCAAGTCCTGAGCTTGGTTTTCTGTATAATGATTACATGAACGAGTTCAAATTAAATGAACCCGGACATCCGTTCAACTTAAAACCGAATGCAATGCCTTATTCTTCAATGACTCCAACTATCCTGATGAAAGACGGTAAACCGGTGATGGCAATTGGTAGCCCCGGAAGTGAGAGAATTATTTCTGCAGTTGTGCAAGTAATAAGTCTTTGGATTGATGCAGGATTAAGTATTGAAGAAGCCGTGGCACATTCCAGAATACATGTAACCCCAGAAAAGATAATTTATATTGAATCAGATGATCTTACAGACGAAAAGAAATCATTATTAGAAAAAGCAGGATTCAAATTTGGAAATCCTCCTGCTGAAATAATTGTTAACACTCTTAATCCATATTTTGGAGGAGTGAATGCTGTTACTTTTGAAAATGACGAATGGAAAGGAGCTGCAGATCCAAGGAGAGATGGGGCTGTAGGTTATATACTTAAATAAATTAGATAATATTTAAATTAAAAAATAATGGAGGAAAAAATGAAAGAATTTTTAAACCAAACATTCTTCGGTAATACCATAGAAGCATATTTAATTGCACTTGGAATATTTATCGGTGGGATGATTCTTGTTAAAATCGCTGAAAAAATTGTCTTATTCAGATTGAAGAAATGGGCTGAAAAAACCGAAACAACCCTGGACGATTTTCTAATAAAACGTGTTGAAAAATCTATTGTTCCCCTACTTTATTTCGGTGTGTTTTACGCTGCTATAACCAGCCTTACTCTCACTGATAAGGCAAGGAATATAATTGAGATTGTTTCTTTAGTTCTGTTAACTTTTTTTATTGTTCGTTTTATCAGTTCAACTATAATGTTTACAC
>JBATIA010000314.1:0-5740 GCA_049667415.1 Ignavibacteriaceae bacterium | reverse complement strand
GCACAGGTGCTGAAGGATTGTATATTGCCTTCCTTAACCCCAAAGTCACTTTTGGTGTACTTACAGAACTATGTGAACATCCGGAATAAACACAACCAGAATAAGCCACAAAGAGTTTATCTAATATTTCGTCTGTGACGATTTCTAAGCTAATGCGGGAATTATTAATTCCTTTCTACTATATCAAGAATTTTTAACCTTAATAACAAAGAAATAATATCTTAACTGATTGCGCTGTTTCATATTTAACCGGGTTCATTAATTAACATCAACAGATTTAAGTTTTGATATCTCAACAATTAAATACAGGTTGCCACAGAAAGGAGCCATTCTTTGTCTAAGTATTTATTATTAATACTCATTATTGTCTTGTCTTTTAATAGGGTTTACATTTACTGCCAGGATGAAGAACAGATCCTTTATTTCCAGATGGAACCACTGGACGATAGTCTCTTCATTAAAATTCAAGAGGAATTATTTATCAGTCCACCGGACCCTAAAGCTGAAATAGTAGTTGATTTAAGAAATCCGAACGATCAGACATTATCTGTTAAAGGTTCACTTTATCCTTTTCTTGCTTTAGACGCCGAACTTCGGGCGCAGATAATAAACTATCCTTTTAAAATTAATTTAGAAGAAACAATACACTATGCTAGCGTTTTTACAAATGTAATTAACAAACTAAGATTTGATAAAATAATTAATACTCCAAGTGTATTTCAAATTTCGCCCACCCTCGGATATATAAATCCTTTCATCCAGTTTATGGGCGGAGAAAGATTCGGATTCTCACTGAAGAAGGATATTGGATTTTCATTTGGGTTAGGAACACCTTACTCTGGTCCGCTTGAGACAAACTATTACGAAATTAATTTTCACATACTGGGATTAAAGGCAGGGGTAATAAGCAATGATGATACTTTTATTGAGCACAAGTTTGATAACAACCACAACAATATTTATTTCTTTAATACATTTCATATCTCCTACGTTGTGCCTTTCGGAAACTTCTTTGAATTCGGTTATATGGAGACAATGGATGAGTTCAATGAAACGAAGATAAAAAAATACTATACTGATAATCTTGTATTCAACGAAGACGGAACCATAAAATATGACCCTTATCTTGTTCAGGGAAAATTTTATAACTGGGAGTTTCGCTATCCTTTAAAAATTCTTGAAGCGACCAGGGGTAAAGTCTATGCGGCCAAATTTGTTAACGAATTACACATTGGTTTTACCGGAAGAGAGATGAGCCTTGCAGGAAGTGTGTTTGATTTCAGATTTGATGCAATGGTTTCTTCCAAGCAAAGGCAGCCTCAGTACGTTCTTGATTTAATGGTTCAGAAAATTTTTGATTACTGGGCATTCAGCACAGTTGCTGTGGGTCCTACTGTAACATTAGGTACAAATAAGAATGATAAATTCGGAGTAACTGCAGGGTTCGTTAATCTTAGAATTAAAGTTGGAAGTTCTTTATAATCAACTAACTCGATTTTACTTCCGGGCGTGAGTAATAATAATAATACTTATAATATGAACCGTAACCAGATTTATAGCTGAAGTTATTTAGAACGGTACCAAGAAACTGCGTATTCTCTCTCCTTATAAGCTCAACAGACCTTTCCATCAAATCTATTTCAGTATTCTCAGCAGAAACTACCAGCAAAGTTCCATCAACCATGCTTGTTAGAATTTCACTATCAGTAACTGCAATTATCGGCGGTGAGTCCAGAATGATAAGATCATAATCATCGCGCATTTTCTTCAAGAAAGTCCTCATCTCCAGTGAATCAAGCATCTCAGCCGGATTGGGAGGAATTGTTCCAGCTGTTATAAAGTTAAGATTTTCTAAATCAGATTGATTTAGCACCTTATCGAGTTTTGAATTACCGGTAAGGTAATCGATTAAACCAGGAATCCTCTCCCTGCCAAATAATTTATGAACCGAGGGTTTTCTTAAATCGCAGTCAATCAAAAGAACTTTCTTTTTTGACTGAGCAAAACTACCGGCAAGGTTTGAAGAAATTGTTGTTTTGCCCTCCTGCGGAGCTGAAGAAGTAATTAAAATAGTTTTAAGAGATTCGGTGTTCACCCTGGAAAACTGAATTCGCGTTCGTAATGCTCTGAAAGCTTCACTTGGAATAGAGTCTGGTCGTCTCTCTACTATAAATTCAATTTCATCAGTACTGCTCCCCATGATGCTTTCAAAATGAGGAACCCATGCCAATACATTAATTTTCCTTTTCTCAATATCATCGGGAGTTTTAACTGTGTCATCAAAATAGTTCTTTACAAAAACATAACCTACGGCGAGACCGGAACCCAGCAATAAACCAATAATGACTATTAACGTACGATTGGGTTTTGATGGTTGTGATGGAATCCTCGCTTCATCAATTACCATTACATTTCCGGGTTGTGACTGCTCATTGATTAGTGCTTCCTGGTATCTTTGTTCGACAAGTAAATAAAGTTTTTCTAATGCTTCTGAGTTTCGCTTTAGCTTTGCAAGCTCAATAGCGTTTTTCGGAAGTTTCATAAACTGTGCTTCATAGCCCTTTACTATTTTGTCCAATTCTTTAATCGAGGTTTGAAGTGACTGGGTCCTGACTTCTTCAGTAATTATTTTCTGCGTCAGTTCCTTCACCTCTTCAGGACTACTGGCAAAAATCCCGGCTTTCAAAACTTCTAATTCTTTATCCAGTTCTTTTCTCAATTCAGATATTTTTCTATCGTACTCCTGAATTACTGGAGAATCTTCTGTTAAACCATCTTTCCTTGAAATAGCTACCTGCTTATTCACCTCAAGCTTTGCAATTTCTTCTTGTACTGCAGTTATATATTTCTGTGAGGTAAGACTTGTAAGGTAATCTGCCATTCTTGGATTTTGTGCAACCAATTCTTTCCTGAGATTTTCAAGAACTTTATTAGAAGCCATTAGATCAACCTGTGTTGCACTTTTCTGTGCTTCAAACTGGGCTAGAAGGCTAATTAATGTAGAGGCCCTTTCGTCAAGTGCTATCAGCCCTCCCCTTTCCTGGAATTCCCTTAGCGTTTCTTCCGCTGCATTCAACTCATCATATTTTTCCTTTCTCTGTTCATCCAGGAACTCGGTTACCAGAGTGAGTTGATTTCTATTCTGCTCAAGGTTTAACATTTTGTATTGCTGCGCATAAACATTAGCGATCAGTGTAGCTTCATAAGGTGAAGGAGAAAGCGCACTTATTTCAACAATATCCAATCCTCTCTTCTGATCTATTGCCACGCCACTTAGCGTAGTTGCAAGAGCATCAACTGTTTTGATATTGTTCTCTGAATTTTCACGACCGAAAGATTTATCCAGCAAAACGGCATACCTGTCCTTATTAGTATCCCTGAAAAAGCTGTCTATTAATGAGGTTGCAACAATACTCCGGGCAGTAAACGATTGCATAATTTCAATTTCATTCGCAATAAACCTGTCATTTCCCCACTCCTGAAATTCAGGAAGCAAAGGAGAAGTTAAAACGCTCCCTCCCTGTGGTCGGGATATTTTTAATGCAACCGTAGATTTGTAAATGTCAGTAGCCTTAACCGCATAAAATATTGCTACAATTAATCCCGCAAGTGTAATTAGAGTAACCGGAATCCAGTTAGCCCTGATCAACCTGATATAATCTTTTAAAGTGGTTGACTCGTGAACGTTATAATTATCCTGAGAGTTGTTTTCCATTTTATTTATTTGAAGTAACAATAAGAGTAGTTAAAGAAAGCAAAATGCCTACAATTGAAAGAGATAGTGTAAGATAATCTTCCCAGTAAAGTCTTGGTCTTCCGGGTACAATTAGTACATCACTGGCTTCCATTTTATAAAGAACCAGATTCTTAGAAAGATCTTCATTCCACCAAAGATCTTCATAATTGAACTTGATCATCTCCTGTGAAGAATCCGTATTCACCCGGTAAATTCTTAACTCATCCAGGAATGCATCATCATTAATTCCGCCTGCATAAGAAATAAAATCTTTAATATCGGTTCGCTGCGGAATTACATATCTGCCCGGAAATTTTACATAACCCCATACGGAAACTTTTATATTCAAACCATCGGGGTCAGAATAATCATAATAAGCACCCTGGTTCTGCCTTAGATAACTTTGATTCATTCCCAGCTGGTAATCTTCCTGCTGAGCAACGATATCAATAGCAGAAGTACAAAGAAATAAGATTATAATACTGATACGAGTAAATAGTTGCATCATATTCGTAAGTTTATTTTGAACGCAGAAATTTAATTATAAATTATGTGCTATCAAATTCTCCGGTCATATAAAAATGACCTTTGAAAATTATACAATAAATATAATTTTAATTAAGGATGTTTTAATATATTTGGAACTGTAAAGAATTACTCAAATCAAGTAGATTATTCGCCGACTAAGGTAAAATTGACTCTTTAGGAAATTCGATTAACATTCCACAATCGCTGCATTTTATTTTATTTCAAGGATAGTTATTTACTTCGTTTGGTATAAATCTCGTAATAACAAATAAACTTAAAAATTTTAGTTGGAAAGTAATAAGGATGAGAACTTTTTTCTATTTGATGATATATTTTACTTTGTTCTTTTTCTCTTCTGCAATGGTTATCGCACAGGAGGATGAAGAGCCAATCAATTATTACCAGATGGAACCTCTGGACGATAGCCTGTTTATTCAAATACAGGAAGCACTTTTTATAGATCCGCCTGATCCCAAAGCTGAAATAGTTGTTGATGTTAGAGATGCAAATAACCAGACAATTTCCATTAAAGGAGCTCTTTACCCTTTTCTTGCTCTTAATCCTGAATTACGCGCAAGAATAATTACTTACCCATTCAAACTTAACCTTGAAGAAACTATTAATTTCGGAAGTGTTTATACAAGAGTTATTAATAAATTACGTTTCGAAAAGATTTTAGTGCCGCCGTCAGTTTTCCAGATATCTCCCTCGCTTGGATATATAAATCCTTATCTTCAGCTGATGGGAGGGGAACGTTTTGGTATTCCTATTAAAAAGGATATCGGTATTTCCATAGGAATCGGGACACCATACTCAGGTGCACTTGAGACAAATTTTGTTGAATTTAACTTCCATATACTAGGTTTCAAAGGGGGGTTGTTTACTAATGTTGATGCTATGGTAGAATTGAAAGACTCGGAAAATCATAATAACCTTTTTGTTACGAGTGGTGTACAGTTCTCCTATGTAATACCTTTTGGTAACTTTTTTGAGTTCGGCTTCCTGGATGTGACGGATAGTTTTACAGAAACACAAATTCTTAAATACACCACGCAGACAGTAAATATAAATAACATTGTATATAATCCCGATGGAACAATAAAATACCAACCCTTTCTTCTCACCGGTTCATATTTCAATTGGGAAACAAGATATCCCGTTAAATTTCTTGGAGCTACAAGAGGTAAATTTTATGTTGCTCAATTCATTGACGAATGGCACATTGGATATACCGGGCGAGAACTTTCACTTGCAGGAAGCGTATTTGATCTGAGATTAGATGCTATGGTAAGCAGTAAAGTAAGGCAACCGCAATATTTACTTGATCTGCAAGTACAGAAAATTTTCGACTACTGGGCATTCAGTACTATTTCTGTAGGACCCAGCATTATAATGTCAAACACTAAGAGCGGAAGTTTTGGGTTCACTTCTCTATTCTTTAATCTGAGAATTAAAGTCGGCTCGTCACTCTAACAG
>JBATIA010000313.1:0-2742 GCA_049667415.1 Ignavibacteriaceae bacterium | reverse complement strand
GAATACTATTTCTTCAATAAAAAGATTTATGGGCAGATTTATTAATGAAGTAGGAACGGAAAAAGGTGAAGTTCCCTATGAAGTTGTTACTGGCGATAACAATTCCGTTAGGATTAAAATCCAGGATCGCATTTATTCACCACCAGAGATAAGTGCAATGATTTTACAGAAGATGAAAAAGACTGCTGAAGATTATCTTGGACAAGAGGTGACTGAAGCAGTAATAACTGTACCTGCGTACTTTAATGATTCTCAAAGACAGGCAACTAAAGATGCCGGTGAAATTTCAGGTTTAAAAGTGAAGAGAATAATTAATGAACCGACTGCCGCTGCTTTAGCATATGGTTTGGATAAGAAAGAAAGAGATCATACCGTAGCTATTTATGATTTAGGTGGAGGAACTTTTGATATATCTATATTGCAATTAGGAGAGGGTGTGTTTGAAGTTAAATCTACTAATGGCGATACCCATCTTGGTGGAGATGATTTTGACCAGAGAGTGATTGATTATTTGGCGGATGAATTTAAGAAAGCTGAAGGTATTGATCTTAAAAAGGACCCGATGGCATTGCAGAGACTTAAGGAAGCTGCCGAGAAAGCTAAAATAGAATTATCTTCTTCTAATTCAACGGATGTTAATCTTCCATTCATAACTGCAACCCAGGATGGTCCGAAACACTTGAACTTAAACTTAAGCAGGTCAAAATTTGAACAGCTTATTCATGACCTGATTGACAGAACAAAAGTTCCATGCCAACAGGCAATGAAGGATGCAGGAGTAACTCAATCTGGTATACAAGAAGTGATACTTGTGGGTGGATCAACCCGAATTCCAATGGTTCAGCAACTTGTCAAAGATCTTTTTGGCAGAGAACCTCACAAAGGTGTTAACCCGGATGAAGTTGTCGCCGTTGGTGCTGCCATTCAGGGTGGAGTATTAGCAGGAGATGTTAAAGATGTATTACTTCTTGACGTAACACCTCTATCACTTGGTATTGAAACTTTGGGTGGAGTAATGACAAAACTGATTGATTCTAATACAACGATTCCGACTAAGAAAAGTGAGATATTTTCTACAGCATCAGATAATCAACCATCGGTTGAAATTAATGTTTTACAAGGTGAAAGATCGATGGCTGGAGACAACAGAACACTGGGAAGATTTCATCTTGATGGAATACCACCAGCTCCACGCGGTGTTCCGCAGATTGAAGTTACTTTTGATATTGATGCAAATGGAATTTTACATGTTAATGCTAAGGATAAAGCTACGAATAAGGAACAAAGCATCAGGATTACTTCTTCAAGCGGATTAAGTAATGAAGAAATAGAAAAGATGAAACGGGATGCAAAAGAACATGCTGCGGATGATAAGAAAAAGAAGGAAGGTGTTGATCTAAGAAATCAAGCGGATAGCCTTGTATTTCAGACAAAGAAACAGATGGAAGAAATGAAAGACAAGCTCTCTTCCGACTCCAAATCAAAACTTGAATCTGAAATAAAGAAAGTTGAAGAAGCTCTTGCAGCAAATAATTTAGATCAGATTAAATCCGCTACCGACTCTTTGAATAAAATCTGGAATGAAATAGCTTCTCAGCTTTATCAGCAGGCAGGACAGCAAGCTTCCGAACAAGAGCAAACTGCCGATACAAAGGAACAGCCTAAAGATGAGAAAGAGAATGTGCAGGATGCCTCATATGAAGTAGTTGATGATAACGATAATAAAGATAAGTAATATTGTTAGTGAGGGATCAATAAATGTTTTGATCCCTCCTTATTTTTTAGTGAAACGATTAAAGAGAAAAGGAACTGTAAAATGTCACAGAACAAAGAAATTATAGCTTTTAGAAATTTAAATAATCATTCAATCGAAGAAATACTAAGCAAAGAAAACAGTATTTTACCCTCAACTGATATTTATGAAAATCCTGATGAATATATTCTCATAGCAAATTTGCCCGGTGTTTCCAGAAATGAAATTCAGGTAAAGGTTATAGATGATTCGTTGATTATCTTTGGAAAAATAAATTATGATGAAGTCTTGAATAGGGATTACATTTTAAATGAGAATGAAGTGGGAAATTTTTTTAGAAAATTCAAAATTTCAGATTCGATTGATGAAACAAAAATCAGTGCTAAATACGATAACGGGCAACTGGTTGTATCGCTGCCAAAGCATGAAAAAGTTAAACCGAGAAAGATAGATATATTATAAAAATAGATTAATTATTGTTGTGGCTGTCTGATTTTAAAGGCAGCCTTTTTTGTTGGTAAATAAAATATGCCTGATTCAGAGTGAATTCTAAATATAAAAATCTGCTCAAAATTAAAAAGCTTGCTAAAAGATTTCGGCAGCATATCGTTTTCTTATTATTGCTATCATTGGTTTTGATGGGAACATGGTGCGTCCCACCTAAATGGACCGAAAAAGTTATAAAAGAATTAAAAGCCAAGTATATAGTTGAGATATTAGATGAAAAGTATAGTTGATACTATACTATAATTAATTTTATAAGCCCGCTTTTTAGCGGGCTTTTTTTTGGTTAAATTTCTTCGTTAGGTAACTAAAATGTATTACTGTGGAAATGCATACAGAACTAAAGCATAGGGTCATCTTTATAGATTTGATGCGCACTATTGCTGTTTTTCAAATGGTGCAAGGGCATACGATTAGCGTTTTGCTTTCTCCGGAATTGAGAAACACAGATTTACCTGTTTATGCAGTTTGGTACTTTCTGCGCG
>JBATIA010000312.1:0-5363 GCA_049667415.1 Ignavibacteriaceae bacterium | reverse complement strand
TTGCTGTTGAAAAGTTAGCCGGAATTGAAGCTCCTAAAAGAGCTCAATATATAAGAATGATGATAGCTGAGCTTGCACGTATTGCATCTCATCTTGTCGCTATAGGTTCATTTGGTATGGATGTAGGTGCATTAACAATATTTCTTTGGACACTTCGCGAGCGTGAGAAAATACTTGATATCTGGGATATACTTTGCGGCGCAAGGTTTACAAATAGTTACACCAGGATTGGGGGATTAGCTAACGATGCGCAGCCTGAAGCACTTGCAAAAGCAAAATGGTTTATAGATCAATTTGAACCAAATCTTGCCGAAGTTGAACAACTTATCAATACAAACAGAATTTTTATTGAACGCGTGGATGGAGTTGGGGCAATTTCAAAAGAAGATGCAATTGATCTTGGTTTTTGCGGACCTAATCTCCGTGCATGTGGTGTTGAATTTGATTTAAGACGAAATGCACCTTACCTCTGCTATAATGAAATGGATTTTAAAATCCCGACTTATACAGAAGGTGATTGTCTTGCACGCTATTTCTTAAGACTTGATGAATGTAGAGAAAGTGCAAAGATTGTAAAACAGATTCTGGAAAAAATACCGCAGGGACCGGTGAATGCCGATATGCCAAAAAAAGTTCTTCCTCAAAAAGATGAAGTTTATACGAAAATGGAGGAACTGATACATGATTTTATGATAGTGAATTTTGGAATAAACCCACCTGTGGGCGAAATATATCATGCAATTGAGGGTACAAAAGGAGAACTTGGATTTTACCTCGTAAGTAAAGGGGAAGGAAAGCCCTGGAAGTGTAAAATCCGATCACCTTCTTTTAATAACTTACAAACACTTCCCAAATTAGTTATTGGACAAATGATTTCGGATGTTGTAGCAATTATCGGTAGTATTGATCCTATTATGGGAGAAGCAGACAAATGAGTTCAAGTTTAAGAATAAGTTTAAGTTAAAGATTTAAAATGAGTTTCAGTCACGAAAAGTTAAATGTTTATCAAAAGTCTTTAGAGTTTATTGAATTTGTAAATAATTTATTTTCTAGTTATTCAATCAAACTAAGTCCATTTGATCAATTAGATAGAGCTGCCACCTCTATTCCTCTGAATATTGCTGAAGGAACTGGTAAGTATACTTCGAAAGATAAATGCCGATATTATGATATTGCCCGTGGATCTGCTCTTGAATGTGCTGCTTGTCTTGATGTGTTATTAAAAGGAGAAAAAATTACTAAAGAAACTAGTGAAAAAGGAAAAAACTTATTATTTGAAATAGTCTCGATGTTGACTGGATTAATAAGAAGTACATCTGATAGAGTATATGAACCAGAATTAGACTATAAAATTGGTAATGATGATAATGATTAACGTTATTAACTTACTCTTAAACTTTAACTTAAACAGAAACTTTTTTTAATGGAATTCAAATTCACTCAAGAAAATCTTAACAGAATAGAGCAGGAAACAAAAAAATACCCTGTTCGAAAACCTGCTGTTATGGCCGTATTGTACATTGGGCAGGAACAGAACGGATACATATCTTATGAGGTTATGAAAGAGGTCTCTGAAGTATTAGGTATAACCACTGAAGAAGTACTGGGTGTAGTTACTTTTTATACAATGTATCACCAGAAACAGATTGGAAAATATCACATTCAGGTTTGCACAAATGTTTCCTGTATGCTTCGCGGTGGTTATGAAATCTGGAACCAGGTTAAAGATAAATTTGGAATTGATCATATGGGTGTTACTGAAGACCAAAAATTTTCTCTTGAAGAAGTTGAATGTATGGGAAGCTGTGGTACTGCACCGATGATTGCTGTTAATGAAGATTATTATGAAAATCTTTCAAAAGAAAAAGTCGAAGAAATTCTCGCTTCACTTGGGGACAGAAACTAATGGAAAAAATTCTCCTTCCCGATATAATAGATCTTCACTTAATTGACGTTTATGTTTCCAACGGTGGTTATGATGCTGCTAAAAAAGCTTTTGCTCAGACCCCGGATGATATAATTGACCAGGTAAAAAAATCCGGTTTAAGAGGAAGAGGCGGAGCTGCTTTTTTATGCGGACTTAAGTGGAGCTTTATGCCCAAGACCACAGACAAACCAAAATATCTTTGCATCAACGGTGATGAAAGTGAACCTGGTTCATTCAAAGACAGGCAGATATTTGAATTTAATCCTCACCAGATGATAGAAGGGACAATAATTACCTGTTACGCAATTGGAGCCAAGACAGCTTACGTATATATCAGAGGTGAATATCACAAGTGGATTAAGTTATTGCAGAAAGCGATTGATGATGCTTATGCAAAAGGTTATCTCGGTGAGAAGATGAAAGATACTTTCGGAACTAACTTCTCCTGCGATGTTTATATACACAAAGGAGCTGGCGCATACATTTGCGGTGAAGAATCTTCTTTGATGAATTCACTTGAAGGGAAGAGAGGATATCCAAGAGTAAAACCTCCGTTCCCCGCACAAAATGGTTTGTGGGGCTGTCCGACTACAATTAACAATGTTGAAACTATTGCAAATGTTCCGAAGATAATAGAAAAAGGATGGGACTGGTTTTCAAAAATTGGTCATCCAAAGCATCCTGGAACTTTATTATTTGGTGTAAGTGGACACGTTAACAAACCCGGGGTTTATGAACTTCCAACCGGAACTTTGCTTACTGATATTATCTACAATTATGCCGGCGGAGTTCCAAATAACAAAAAAGTTTTATGTGTTATTCCCGGTGGAACTTCTATGCCTCCGATTCGTGGGGACAAACTTGAAGGTGTGAAGATGGATGCAGAATCATTAAAAGAAGTTGGTTCTGCAATCGGTACTGGTGGTGTAATTGTAATGGATGAAGATACAGATCTCGTAAAAGTTTTAGCAAGAATAGCTCACTTTTATCATCACGAAAGCTGCGGGCAATGCACTCCTTGTAGAGAAGGAACAGGCTGGCTGGAAAAAATCTTGAAAAGAATTATTGCAGGTAATGGCTCTAAAAGCGATCTTGATTTACTTATCACTGTTGCAAACCAGATTGAAGGCAATACAATCTGCGCACTTGGAGAAGCCGCTGCCTGGCCTGTTAAATTTATGGTTGAAAGATTCCGTGATCATTTTGAAGCGAGAGTCAGTAAAGAAATAAGCTTGCCGGTTGCAAACAAAGTCCACTCAATGAGAGAAACTGCTTTTCCGCTTGTGAATATTAAGAACTAAATCTAATTACTCTTGATTATTCTTGAATTTATTTTTGACATTGTTGCCTATAACCTGGGTTACTTCTTTTTAAAAATAATTACGCTCGGTAAATATCCTAAAAAATATCTGGAAGAACATTCTATTGTTGTTGAGCTAACGGGATTATTTTTGTGTGCTTTAATCCTGGCAGTTATAGCGATAGTAATACTTTGATAGTTTACAAAAAAATCCTCCCCAATCGAAGAGGATTTTCAACATTAAAATAATATCAGACAATTAAGCACCAGCTGTTCTCCCACCCAACTCTTTATCTAACATATATAATCCACCTTTGTTATCGCCAATCATTTCAAGCTTGTTAATTATTTCTTCAACAGTAGCTACTTCTTCTACCTGCTCGTTAACAAACCACTGCAGGAAATTGTTTGTTGCGTAATCTTTTTCCTGCATTGCCTGTCCAACAAGCTTATCAATTAATGCAGTGATATGCTTTTCGTGAGCAAGCGTATCCTTATAAATTTCCATAATTGATTTCCAGTTCGTCTTCGGTGCTGCTATTGCCTTCAAGGTTACTTTGCCGCCCGTCTGGTTTATAAAATCATAAAATTTCATTCCGTGCATGTATTCCTCCTGTGACTGAATCCTGAACCAGCCGGCAAATCCCTTCAGGTTTTTATCTTCGAAATAAGCAGCCATAGATAAATACAAATAGGATGAATAAACTTCCTCATTTAAGTGATTATTGAGTGCATCGAGCATTTTTTTAGACATCATTTTTAACCTCTTTCTATTTTATTTTTTTTGACAATAAATTTATACAAATATAATGAAACTGAAATAAACTCCTTACTTTAACAATGATTGTTGCCCGCTGGTTCAAAACTTAGTAAAAGATTGTGATAAATAGCATTCAACCGGAATAGTGAATTGAAAATGCCTTCCCCTTTAACTAACTTTGGCAAGTTTTTCAAATCTAATCTTATAATCAAGGAGTTAAAAAAATGGCTGTAAAAGTAGCAATAAATGGATTCGGAAGAATTGGCAGATTAATACTTCGCTCAATGGCTGAAAAGGGCGTTCTTGGAAAAGAATTTGATGTTGTCGCACTTGTTGATGTGGTAAACGATGCAAAGTATTTTGCTTATCAGTTAAAATATGATTCAGTTCACGGAATTTTTAAAGGTGAATTAAGTTCAAAGAAAAGCAAACCCGATTTAGAGCACGATGATATATTGGTAATTAATGGTGATGAAACTAAGTGCGTTCTTGCAACAAAAGATCCCTCTCAGCTTCCCTGGAAAGAACTTGGAGTTGATGTTGTTATTGAGTCAACCGGACTATTTACAGATTCAGAAAAAGCAAAAGGACATTTGACAGCCGGAGCAAAAAAAGTTCTCATTTCTGCTCCTGGTAAAGGAGATGTTAAAACTGTTGTAATGGGTGTTAATGATAATGAACTAACTGCTGACCATAAAATTATTTCCAATGCTTCTTGCACTACAAACTGTCTGGCTCCTGTAGTTCACGTTTTATTGAAAGAGGGAATAGGTGTGGAAGTTGGAATAATGACAACAATACACTCATACACAGCAACACAAAAAACTGTTGATGGACCTTCAAAGAAGGACTGGCGAGGCGGAAGAGCTGCGGCAATAAATATTATTCCATCAACTACTGGGGCTGCAAAAGCTGTCGGCGAAGTGCTTCCAGTAGTAAAAGGCAAATTAACCGGAATGTCATTTAGAGTCCCAACTGCAAATGTTTCTGTTGTTGATCTCACTTTCCGTGCGACACGAGACACTTCAATAAAAGAAATAGATGAGCTTCTCAAGAAAGCTTCAAAAACTTATATGAAGGGAATTCTTGGATACACAGAAGAAGAGCTTGTCTCAACAGATTTTAACCACGATGAACGTTCATCTATTTATGATTCCTTAGCAACGATGCAGAACAACTTTAAGGATGAAAAAAGATTTTTTAAAGTTGTTTCGTGGTATGATAACGAATGGGGTTATTCACACAGATGCGTTGACTTATTGATGAAGATAGCGAAGATGTAAGCGGGTGAAAAAATGAACAAACTTTCAATTGATAAAGTTGAACTTAAAAATAAAAGAGTTCTGGTCAGGGTTGATTTCAATGTACCTCTGGAT
>JBATIA010000311.1:0-1637 GCA_049667415.1 Ignavibacteriaceae bacterium | reverse complement strand
CAAGAAAAGGGTTTGTCTTTCGAGATTAAAAGAATTTGTAATACTAGAATCATAATCAGTGCCGACAGAGGCAAAGTTACACAAGTGCTAATCAACTTAATTGGTAATGCTGTTAAGTTTACAAATAGAGGCAAAGTCGAACTAACTGTGTCACTGTCTCAAGATCGGATGTTACTCTTTTCTGTAAGCGATACTGGTATTGGTATTTCTGAAAAAGATAAAAAAATAATATTTGAAGAATTTAGACAAATTGATGGGACAACAACTAAAAAGTATGGTGGAACTGGGCTTGGACTTGCAATTTCTAAAAAGATTTTAGATCTAATCGGTGGAAATATTTGGGTTGTCAGTTCTGAAGGAGCGGGATCTGTTTTCTCTTTTACAATCCCAATTAAATATTCTAAGGAAAAATTTAAAAGAGAAGTTTTACCAGTAAATGCAGAGGTTTTAAGAAAAAACTTAAGGAACCCCATACTTGTTATTGATGATGATCCGGAAGTTAGATATACCATCGCCCAATATCTTAATTCAAAAGGATACGAAGTTATTTTTGCCGATAATGGAGAAGCCGGGATCAAACTAGCAATAGAAAAGCAGCCTTTTGCTATTACTTTAGATTTACTTCTTCCAAATAGAGATGGTTGGAGTGTATTAAAAGAATTAAAAGAAAATGATGAGACAAAAAACATTCCAGTGATACTTGTTTCAATTATTGGTGAAAAAAATGCCGGATATGGGTTAGGTGCTTTTGAATATTTTGTAAAACCTATTTCTGCCGAAAAACTTTTATCCGCATTTTCTAAACTGGAGTCTTTAGTTGATAGAAAAATTCAAAAAATTGTTATTGTTGATGATGATGAATTAGAATTTGAAAAGTTTAAAAAAGAATTTAAAGATGAGAACATCACGATTGAATATATTCAAGACAGTGAATACGCTTTTAATAAAATAGCAGAAGTAGAGCCGGATTTAATCATCCTTGATTTAATGATGCCTAAAATTGATGGCATTACTTTATCAAATAAGCTTAAATCAGACAATAAAACAAAACACATCCCAATTATAATTAGTACCGCAAAAGATCTTTCTGCAGAAGAACACAATTCGTTAAAAAAAATTGTTGAAGAAATAACTTCCAAAACTAAAGGCCAACATTATGATGTGTTAAAGATTGTCAGGGATAGAATACAAATGCAGGAAGATGACTTACGTACTATAGAATCAGATATAAATGATGACAGACAGAATATTCCTGATGATGAAATTACTGGTGATTTTTGTGGTGAAGTTTTAATTGTTGATGATGATCCGGATACATTATTTACTTTAAATGAAATGGTGCAAATAACCGGCTGTAAAACACATTTGGCAAAAAGTGGATTGGAATGTTTAAAAATTTTAGAAAGTGTAATACCAGATTTAATACTATTAGATATTATGATGCCTGAAATGGATGGTTTTCAAACACTTAAAAATATTAGGAATAATATTGATTTAAGTGCAGTTCCAATTTACGCGGTTACCGCAAAGGCAATGGTAGGAGATAAAGAAATTATTTTGAAACATGGATTTAATGATTATATCCCAAAACCTGTCAGTTCAAATATAATTGCAAACAAAATTGCTCAATTATTTTC
>JBATIA010000310.1:0-1605 GCA_049667415.1 Ignavibacteriaceae bacterium | reverse complement strand
GTTTTGGCGTGTAATGCTTGTCTCTGCATTATTCCCAGAAGATTTTGTACCCTCGGTTTGATTTTAGGCAATTCAGAACCATAAACAATCTGTCTTCCTCCATAAGTCGGATCACCAAAGACAGGCTTGCCAATTCCGGATAAATGGACTCTGATCTGATGAGTTCTTCCGGTCATTAAATTAATTTTTAAGTATGAAGTAAAATCAAATTCCTCAAGAACCTCATACAGGGTGAGAGCACGCTTGCCCTCAGTTTCACTTGTTGAAAATTTCTTTCTATCCTTCTTACTCCTAACTATATTTGAATCTAACTCACCCTTGCTATCTTTAAACTTTCCCCAACATACAGCATGATATTCTTTTTCAACTGTTCGCTTGCTGAACTGCTCTGCAATTTTAGCATGAGTAAAATCATCTTTAGCAACAACCAGAAGTCCGCTTGTATCTTTGTCTAGTCTATGAATAATTCCCGGTCTTCCCGGTTCATTTAAATCACTTAGTTTTTTTGTGTGATGAAGAAGTGCGTTTACAAGAGTGCCAGTATAATTTGCATAGGCAGGATGAGCAACCATTCCGGCTGGTTTGTTTATCACCAAGAGATATTCATCTTCATAAATGATATCGAGAGGAATGTCTTCGGGTTCTACATCTTCAGGTCGGGGTGATATAGGATGGACAGCTTCAATTACATCGTTGGGTTTAACCTGGTAGTTGGCTTTTACCACTACCCCGTTAACAGTAACCAGGTCAGCATCGATAAGTTTTTGAACCTTTGAGCGGGTTGCGTTTTCAATGGCGTTAGTTAGAAAGAGATCAAGTCTTTCTTTCTTTTTTCCTTCAGGAACCTCAAAGCGATATTTCTTTTCCTTTATCAGATTCACCATTTGTCAAATCATTTTTATCATTACCGGGCATATCATTTTCAGAGCCCTCAGAATCAGGGTTTTCTATACTACTGTTAGTATTCGCTACTTCTGGAATTTCTTTGGATTTATTATCATCTTCCTGATGCTGCTTGTAGAAGAATAACAGAATAAAAACTCCAACCGATACTGAAGCATCTGCAATATTGAAAATGGGCCATCGTTGATAGCTTCTTCCAAGTAATGTGAAGTTGAAGAAATCAAAATCGAAAAAATCGACCACTTTACCATAGAATAATGGTGCATAATCATAGATTAAACCGTAAAACATTCTATCGATAACGTTTCCAACAGCACCGGCAAGTATTAATGCAATTGCAATTCGAAGACTAAGCGATTTATTGCGTGCAACAAAAAGATAGATTAATAACCCAATGCTTGCAACAAGTGAAAATACAGAAATTAAAAGTTTAAAATCTGATCCTGGATCAAATCCAAAAGCCATCCCGGGATTTTCAGTGAATGTTATTCTGAAGAAATCACCAATTACGGAAATAGATTCACCAAAATACATCCCTTCAAACTTTAAATTCAAGAAAGGAACAGATATCCCTTTGATGTAGAATTTTGAAATTTGATCGGTCACCAAAACTATAAGCGACAAGTATAATACCTTCAAAGCGAATCCTGTCTTTCTTCAGCATAATGCCGAACCAGAGTTTTTTCTTTTTCTTCTTTTTTC
>JBATIA010000309.1:0-1704 GCA_049667415.1 Ignavibacteriaceae bacterium | reverse complement strand
TAAATCCACAATTATTAAACTACTGGATGCAGATTCATCCACCGATTCTGTTCATTGGTTTCTCAATGGCTACTGTTCCGTTTTCTTTTGCTATGGCAGCTTTGATGAAAAACGATTACAGAGATTGGGTAAGCCAGTCTTTACCATGGGTACTTGCCGGTACAGGAATTCTTGGTCTTGGAATTATGATGGGCGGTTACTGGGCTTATGAAATGCTTGGATGGGGTGGTTACTGGGCCTGGGATCCGGTTGAAAATTCTAGTCTGATTCCCTGGCTTGTTGGTGTTGCAGGCATACACACTTTGTTAGTGCAAAAAAGAAGTCAGTCTGCTGGTGGTAATGGTAAATACGCCAAAACAAATTTGATGTTATGTATACTTACTTATGTGCTCGTACTATACAGTACTTTCCTTACGCGAAGTGGAGTTCTAGGTGATGCATCAGTTCATTCGTTTGTCGATCCCGGAATGATTATTTACCTGTTCCTTGTCTTATTCATTGGAACATTTTTACTTCTTGGTCTCGGCATGATTATTTTCAGATGGAAAACTTTGAATGAAAATATTGTTGACGAAGAGAGTCTCCTGTCCCGTGAGCTTGCTCTCTTTACAGCGATGATAGTGCTTATTGCTTCTGCGATCATAGTTCTTGTCGGAACTTCAGCTCCAATCTTTGGTCAATCGGTTGATACTTTTTTCTACAATGAAATGCATCTTCCCCTCGCTATAATAATAATGTTCTTAAACGGAATAAGCTTGTTGATTAAGTGGAAGAAATCGGATGCCAAAGAGTTATTAAAGAAATCAACATACGCTGTTGCTGGAGCAGTATTATTTACAATGCTGCTTATCTTGTGGGGTGGAGTGAGTGAAATAATGATAATACTACTCGCGTTAACAACGTCATTTTCTCTTTTTGTTAACCTTGATATAGCAATAAAAATTGTTCGGGGTAATTTCAAAATGCTTGGTGCCTATGTGGCTCATATAGGAATTGCACTTTTTATTCTCGGAGTTATTGGTTCTGCAGTATATAGTGAAGAGGTTACAGTTGATCTTGTAAAGGGCAAGCAAGCCTCTGCTTTTGGATATGATTTAACATTCACTGAAATTTACCCTATCGAGAATAATACTAAATTTGCGTTCAATGTTGATGTCAAGAAAGGCAACACTGAGTACAAAGTAACCCCAATAATGTACAGAAGTGATTTTAATAACAGTATAGTTCGCGAACCTGCCATCCTTACTCTTTTAACAAAAGATATTTACTTTTCTCCTCTGGGATATGAGGAAGGAGGACAGACGCAAAGCCAGCATTCTCATAATCATATTTCACTTAAAAAAGGTGATACAACTTCTTTTGGAGGAGCGAAGATTACCTTCGTTCGATTTAATATGGCTGCTGAAACTATGCAATTGATGAGTGAGGGAAAAGATTTCCAGATGGGTGCGGTACTGGAAATTGAAAAAGATGGGAAGAAAACGGAAACTGAATTATTAAGAAAAAAAGTAGGTGAACAAATTGAGTTTACTTCATTTGAATCTGAAGAAATGAATTTAAAGATAGAATTAGAAATCCTTACTGCCGATGTTATTGATATCGCTCTTTCAAGTTTAGATGGAGCTGAGAGCAAAGGTGAAACGGTTCAAACTGAAAGTAACGCAGTGCTGAGTGTTACTGCAAGCATTAAACCCTTCGTAAATC
>JBATIA010000308.1:0-3009 GCA_049667415.1 Ignavibacteriaceae bacterium | reverse complement strand
AATGTTGATTATATCTTCCAGCGAAGCATCTACTCCGATAATTAATAGGCTAAATTTTAATTTCAATTGATCCTAACAAATAATCTCTACTATTCAATTTTTGCATTGATATTTAACTTTTCCGGGAGTAACTAGTAGTGTCTTATTATAAAGAACAAAATCATTAATGAACAAAACAGTATTGAATGTTATGAAAGTATTATTTGTAGCAGTTATAATTATTTTAGCTGCCAATTTTTTCCTGGCAGATCCTGCAAAGAACAATCAAGATCAAGGTAACTCGACGGATTCTTCAAGGGTTATAGAACCAAAAAATTACTTTTCGCTTGAGAATCAGCTAGTTACGACAATGCTCTCTCGCTATCACTTTAAACGTTTTAATTTAGACGATTCACTTTCTTCTATAATTTTTGAACAATTTTTAGAAAATCTTGATAACAGTAAAGTGTACTTCTATTCTACTGACATTGACCGTCTTGAAAAAGAAAGATATTCTTTTGACGATTATCTGCTTGAAGGAAATATTCAACCCTTTTTTGACATATTTAATCTCTATGAAGAAAGACTGATAGAGCGGATGAACTACGTAGATACTATTCTTGTTCAGGGTTTTGACTTTACAATAAACGATTCTTTGGAAATAAACCGCAAAAATTCTGATTGGGTAACTTCAACTGAAGAAATGAACCGATTGTGGAATGAAAGAATAAAAAATGATGCACTAAACCTCAGCTTAACTGGCAAAACTGAAGATGAAATAGTTTCTAACCTCACAAAAAGGTACGACAACTTCACTCGCGCTTTATCTCAATACAATAGTGAAGATGTTTTTCAGTTAGCTATGAATACTTATGCAACGTCAGTCGATCCTCATACAAATTATTTTTCTCCAATAACTTCTGAAAACTTTAGAATAGATATGAGCTTATCGCTTGAAGGTATAGGCGCAAGATTGATGACTGAAGACGGATATACAAAAGTTGTTGAGATCATTCCGGGAGGACCTGCATTCAAATCGAAGCAACTAAATGTTGATGATAGAATTATTGCAGTTGCCCAGGGAGATGACGGAGAATTTGAAGATGTTGTTGGTTGGAGAATAACTGATGTTGTTCAGCTAATCCGAGGACCTAAAGAAACTACTGTTCGTTTACAAATATTACGCGCAACTGATGGCGTATTAGCTAAACCTGAGGAAATAAAACTGGTAAGAGATAAAGTAAAACTCGAAGAGCAGGCAGCAAAAAGCAAAGTTATTAATATTGACAATAATGGTATCCCATACAAGATTGGTATAATAACAATTCCTAAATTCTACACCGATTTTGGAGGAACCCAAAATGGCGATACTGATGCAAAGAGTACAGTAACTGACATTAAGAATCTTTTGGAAGATTTTAAACAAGAAAGTGTTGATGGAGTAGTCATCGATTTAAGAAATAATGGCGGCGGTGCACTTTCTGAAGCCATAGACGTTACAGGTTTATTTATTGAAAAAGGACCTGTTGTTCAGGTAAAAAATTCACAAGGAAATGTAGAGATAGATGAAGACCTTGATCCTTCACTTATTTATGATGGACCATTAGCTGTGCTTGTTAATCGTTTTAGCGCTTCTGCTTCTGAAATTTTTGCAGCGGCAATTCAAGATTATGGAAGAGGTGTAATTGTTGGAGAGCAAACTTATGGGAAAGGTACTGTTCAGAACCTAATTGACTTAAACCAGGTGTCGAGAAACAGTTCAAATAAATTCGGACAGCTAAAACTTACAATAGCAAAATATTACCGGATTAATGGCGGCAGTACTCAAAGGCTCGGTGTAATTCCCGATATCACTTTCCCATCTTATACAGATCCTCAAGAATTTGGCGAAAGTTCTCAAATCTCTTCACTTCCATGGGATAAAATAAATCCTGCTAATTACAAATTGGTTAGTAATTTAAGCGAAATACTCCCTATGCTTTTATCCTCTTCTGAAAAAAGAAGAAACAATAATTTTGAATTTCAATACTTGAAGGAAGATATTCAGGAATACAAAATATCTAAAAATCAAAAATATCTTTCCCTTAATGAAGCATTAAGAAAGCAAAAGAAAGAAGAAGATGATGAAAAGGAATTTCAGCGGGAAAATGAGAGAAGAAAACTAAAGGGTTTAAAGCTATTAGAAAAAGGAGAAGTCCCTGAAAAGATCGACGAAGAAAATGATATATTCCTTACAGAAACTGCAATGATCGTGACTGACATGATTAATTTACCTGAAGGAATAACTAAAGTACGTTAACAGCTCAAATGTTTCAGAAGCTTTTCTTCAGCAATTGGAAAGATAGTTTCCTGGTAGGGAAAATCCAGATCAGTTTCAAAAAGAAATACAACCGGTTCATGTAAATCCTGAGAATGAGTGATGAAGTCCATCATAAATTCTTCAACAGAAGATTGTATTGAATTTTGAGGAATTGATTTTACATTATTTGAAACAATTCTTTGATATAAGTTTTCTTGAGACCAATCCCAGATGATCTCATAAAGATAAATATTTAAGACTTCATTCTTATTATCAGGTAAAGTAAAATATCCTTTGCCATGATAATTTTTTTCCACTGGAGAAATTCTTTTTATATGAAGGTTTTCTTCAACAAAGTTTTTTATAATTCTTCCTTCTTCAAGAACAGGCCTGTTTAATTTTAGAGCCCAATCGATAAAACCTAAAAGCTTATCAAGCTGGTTACCAATCTGGTGAGCTTTTTCATAAACCATCACTCGTTCGTTTATTCTTCTTACCCTAATTTCATTATCAAACCACAATTTACACTCTATATTTTCCTTTAGAATATCTTCAAGCGCAAGGTTAAACTGAATAGATTCTTCAATTGAGGGAAATAATTTGTTTTTATTGAAATTAGATAACCACTCCCTAACCCTTATTAATATTCTATACTGATTGGATTCCCAATCAGATCCACAGGAAGTTAATTTTTTCAGATCAAGAGCAGTCATCATTATCCCAAAAATTTA
>JBATIA010000307.1:0-9016 GCA_049667415.1 Ignavibacteriaceae bacterium | reverse complement strand
CTATTGTATATGGAATCATCGTTGCAATCAGCGTTCCTATTCCTGCCTCTTTATCGTATTTATTAATGAATGCAATGACCAGTGCAAAATATGACATCATTGGTGCAATAATATTTGTTGTACTATCACCTACCCTGTAAGCAGCCTGCACTAATTCAGGTGAATATCCCAAAAGCATAAACATTGGAATAAATACAGGTGCCATTACAGCCCATTTAGCAGATGCGCTGCCCATAAATAAATTTATCATTGCTGAGATCATGATAAATCCAATTAAAAGAGGTATCGGACCTAACCCTGATGATTGCAGGAAATTAGCTCCTTCAATTGCTACAATCATTCCAAGGTTTGTCCAGTTAAAGAATGCAACAAACTGCGCAGCAAAGAAAACCAAAACAATATAGGAACCAAGTGTTTCCATAGACTTGTTCATCCCTTTGATAGCATCACTGTCATTCTTAATTGTTTTTGCTCCAATACCGTATGCAAGGCCGGCAATCACACCACCAAAGAAAATGAAAGAAACAATCCCACTTAAAAAAGGAGATTTAAGTATGCTGAATGTTTCAGGATCTCTTAAAAATCCCTGATCGGGGATAAGACCCCAGGCAATTATTCCGGCAAATATTATCGTAGCAATTCCTGCATACCATAATCCTCTTCTCTCATCAGATGTTAATGGTTTAATTTCTTCTGCATCTGCTGATCCTTTGTAAGAACCAAGTCTTGGAACGACTATTTTTTCAGTCACCCAAGTTCCTGTAACTGAAATGAAAAAAGTTGAAACAAACATGAAGTAGTAATTAGCAGCTGCATTTATTTCATAGGATGGATCAATTATACGTGCAGCTTCCTGAGAAAGACCTGCAAGTAAAGGATCAAGCGTTCCAAGCAGAAGATTTGCACTATAACCCCCGGAAACACCTGCAAACGCCGCAGCTAATCCTGCTATAGGATGTCTTCCTACAGCAAGAAAAATGATTGCTGCTAATGGTACAAGAAGTACGTAACCGACTTCACTAGCAGTGTTTGATAATATTCCGGAAAAAACGATTACAAACGTCAGAAGTTTTTTGGGTGCTTTTAATACAAGTAGTCTTAAAGCAGTACCAATCAAACCACTATGTTCAGCAATGGCGATACCCAGTAGTGAAACTAGCACGGTACCAAGAGGGGCGAATGATGTAAAATTTGTTATAAGATTTAGGATTATTCGGTGGAGACCTTCTATTGAAAGAAGACTAACAGGTTTTATCTCGTTACCCGTTCCAGGATGAACTACTGAAAAATCAAATAAGCTTACCATCCCGGAAAGAATGATTACGCCAACTGCAAATAAGGCAAACAATGTCGTTGGATGTGGAAGCTTATTTCCAACTTTTTCAATAATTTCTAAAAACTTTTCAACTATCCTGCTGGATTTTAATGTATCTTCACTCATTCAGGTTCCTATGGATTGATTGGTTAATTTTTTCTAAAGCAGTAACAACAAAATCAGGAAATTTATTCCAATTTAATAAAAATTTCTTATTGGGGCTTATTTGGTAAAGGCAATAGTTAATTGGGTTACTAAAAGAAGATTCAAATTAAATTATTAAATGAACTTACTAACCGCATCTGCACAATTCTCGCCATCAATTGCAGAAGAGACAATCCCGCCTGCATAACCAGCACCTTCTCCACAGGGAAATAATCCTTTAACCTCAATGTGCATAAAGCTTTCTTTATCTCTTGGAACTCTTATTGGCGAGCTTGTCCGGCTTTCGACTCCAACTAATACTGCTTCATCTGTAAGATAACCTTTCATTCTCCAGTTGAAATCTTTCAAAGCTTTCTTAAGTCTTTTTACAATGAACTCCGGCAACTCTTCATCAAGCCTTGTAGATGTAACGCCCGGGATATAAGATGTTCTTGGCAAGCTCTGAGAAAACTTTCCTTCAACAAAATCCGTAGCTCGCTGTGCAGGGGCTGATAAAGTATGAGCGGCTAACTTAAATGCATTCTGTTCAACATTCTTTTGAAAAAGTAACGCACCGAAAATACTATCCGTTTGTTCTTTTTGCCAATCTTCTTCATTTATCTCCGCAACCAGACCTGAATTAGCAAAAGGAGAATCGCGCTTTGACATTGACATACCATTTACAACAATTTCATCTGGTGAAGTCATAGCAGGTACTATAATCCCTCCCGGGCACATACAGAAAGAATATACTCCTTTTCCATCTATTTTCTCTGAAAGATTATAGACTGCTGATGGAAGATTATCGGGTTTTATTTTTGTGCGATATTGAATCTCATTTATCAGAGGTTGTGGATGCTCAATTCTGACACCCATAGCAAATGGCTTTGCCTCAATTTTGATGTTGTTATTCTTAAGAAGATAGAAAATATCGCGTGCCGAATGTCCAGTAGCAAGGATAACAGCATCTGCAAAATATTCTTTGCTTGAGTTGACAATTATCCCCTTCATTTCTTTATTCCTAATGATAAAATCGGTAACACGGGAATTGTAGTGTATTTCACCTCCGGAATTAAGTATTGTCTGCCTTACTGCTGAAATTATTTTGGGCAATTTATTGGAACCGATGTGCGGATGAGAATCTATTGCAATATCGGGGCTAGCACCGTGTTGAATAAATATCTCAAGAATCTTTCTTACATTCCCCCGCTTAACCGAACGGGTATAAAGCTTTCCATCACTGTATGTACCAGCACCACCCTCACCAAAACAGTAGTTCGAATCAGGATTTACAACCCGATCCTGCTGAAGTGCACGTAAATCTCTTCTTCGTGTCTGGACATCTTTTCCTCTTTCAATAATTATCGGTTTTACACCAAGTTCAATCATCCTGAGTGCCGCAAACATCCCGGCAGAGCCGAAACCAACAACAATTACTTTCTTCTTCCCATCAACAGGATTATAAATGTATTTTGGATTTTCCTCCGAAGGTAATTCACCAATGTAAACATCAATTAAGATTTTAAATACAGGATTCTGTCTTGCATCAATTGATCTGCGTAATTGTCTAATCGCAGTAATAGTTGTAGGATTTATCCTAAGCTTTCTTGCAGCGGAATTAATTAAAAACGCCTGTTCGTAAAATTTTTCTGGGGGAACAATTATTTCTATTTGGTTTTTCATTTATGCTGTATTATTAATACACGCTTTTTACATAACCACCATCGACCTGAATGGTTACACCGGTAACGTAGCCTGCTTGCTTCGAGGCGAGAAAAACAACCACAGAAGCAATCTCTTCCGGTCTTGCAAGCCTGTTCATTGGTATTCGCTTTGCCATATCAGCTAATATCTCTTCGTGAGATTTTCCTTTCTCTTTTGCTTCTATAACAGCCAGTTCATATAACCTCCTAGTTAAGGTCATTCCCGGCGCTACATTATTTACAGTAATATTAAACCTTGCAACCTCGTTGCTGAGTGACTTTGCAAAACCCGTAACTCCTGCCCGGAGAGAATTAGATAAGATTAAATTATCCACCGGCTGCTTAACAGAAATTGAAGTCAGGTTTATTATTCTGCCCCACTTTTTTGCCATCATGCCGGGCAAAGCTAATCTGGAAAAACGAACTGCACTTAGAAGCACCTGTTCATAAGCGTGGTCCCAATCGTTCTCTTCAAGTGCTTGAAATAATCCGGGAACCGGTCCCCCGCAGTTATTTACTAATATATCAATACTACCGAACTGATCTATTACTGCCTTGTATGTGGTTTCTATATCCTTGCTTTTATTAAGATCGCATACAGACCACAATGGATCTATCCCATATTTTCCTTTCAATTCTTTAGAAGTAGAAAGGAGATTTTCTTTTGAGCGGGATGATATTGCTATTTTACAACCTTCAGCAGCAAAGAGTTCTGCAACTGCTTTTCCAATTCCCATGCTCGAAGCAGTAATTAGAACGGTCTTATTCTTTAAACCGGTATCCATGGTATACCTCTACAGTTAAATTAAAGATATCGCATTTGAAGGAAATTAAAATAAGGTATTTATTTTAATTATTGAACTGGTTCACCAGCAATTTTTGCTGTATCCATAGCAATAACAAGTTCTTCATTAGTAGGAATTCTGAATACTTTAACCTTAGAAGAGCTATCCGAAATTATCTGTTCCCTGCTTTCATTTTTAAGAGTATCCAGCTTTATGCCGAGATATTCCATATTCTTACACACTTCTTCCCTTACTTCAACAGCGTTCTCGCCAATACCACCGGTAAATACAAGAGCATCCAAACCGCCCATAGCTGCAGTATATGCACCTATATATTTCTTAATCCTGTAACAGAAAATTTCAAAAGCATAAACAGACCGTTTCTGTTCATCTTTGACTGATGCAATAATTTCACGCATATCGCTACTTTCACCGCTTACACCTATCAGACCTGAATGCTTATTCAGAAGTGTTCCAGCTTCATGAAGTGATAAACCTTCCTTGCCCATTATATATAGAATTAATGAAGGGTCAAGATCACCGCTCCTCGTTCCCATTAACAAACCTTCCAATGGAGTGAAACCCATTGTTGTATCCACTGAAGTTCCTTTATCTATAGCAGCCATACTACAGCCGTTACCAAGATGTGCAGTAATTATTTTCAGTTCGCTGATATCGTTTTTCATCATCTCTGCTGCTTTTTGAGAAACATAAAGATGTGAGGTACCATGAAAACCATATCTTCTTATTTTATACTTCTTATATAATTCATAAGGAATACCATAAAGAAAAGAACGTGGTGGCATTTTGGAATGAAAAGCTGTATCGAACACTGCTACCTGTGATGTTTTTGGCAAAAGTTTCCTTACAGCCTGAATACCCTTTATATTGGGAGGATTATGGAGAGGAGCAATCTCAATATTATCTTCAATAGCTTTTAAAACTTCATCATTAATTTGCACGGAATCAGAAAACGATTCACCCCCATGAACAACACGGTGACCAACCGCATCTATTTCACTGATATTTTCTATTACACCATGATTCTTGCTTAACAATATTGCGATTACATATTCGATAGCAGCCTTGTGATCTAAAATTTCGCCAGCAATTTTAATACTATCGCCGTCCAATCTTGAATGGGATAATACAGCACCTGTCATTCCAATTCTCTCAACAATTCCCTTTGCAAGAGCAGTTTCTGTATCTGTATCTATGAATTGATATTTTATTGATGAGCTTCCGCAGTTTAAGACAAGTACTTTCATTTTACTATGATATGATTATTATTAAAAGATTAGCTAATTATGTTTCCGTGTTCATCGTACTTGTAGAAACCTTCGCCACTTTTCTTTCCAAGCTTTCTTTCGCGAACAAGTTTTCTTAAAATAGGACAAGCACGGTACCTGGGTTCCCCAAGGGTTTTCCAGAGTGTCTCCATCCAAGTGAGAACTTCATCCAGTCCCATGCTATCTGCCATTTCAAGCGGCCCCATCTGGAAGTTGTAGCCGAGCTTCATAGCAGTATCAATGTCTTTTGCGGTTGCAACTCCTTCTAGCAGAATATGCATAGCTTCATTCAATAAAGGAACAATTGCTCGCGTCGTAACAAATCCTGGATATTCATAAACCTCAACCGGAGTTTTACCAATCTGCGATATGAATGCTTTGACCTTTGCAGTTGTTTCATTTGATGTGTGAAGACATTTTACAACTTCAACTACAGGTATTTTAGGAACAGGATTTAAAAAGTGCAAACCGATCATTTTATCAGGTCTATTGGTAGTTTCAGCAATTTTTGTTAAGCTCAGAGTAGATGTATTAGAAACAAAGATGGAGTCTTTCTTTGCTTTTTTATCCAGTTGGGAAAATATATTAACCTTTAAATCAAGATCTTCATAAACAGCTTCAATTATCAAATCGCGATCGGAAATATTATCGAAGTTAGTTTCCCAATTTATACGGCTAAGGATGGCTTTCTTTTCTGATTTTGTCATACCCCATCTTTTTATTTCACGATCCATAGTTTCCGAAAGCATTGCTTTAGATTCTTTGAGATGTTTTTCATTTTTTTCAATCACAAGAACATCCATACCGGCAGAAGATATAGTCTGCGCTATACCCTGCCCCATAATTCCCGCGCCGATTATTGCAATTTCGTTTATTGATTCAGTATCTACTTCTTCGGGAGAAGATTTTAACAGATCCTCAAGCGTTAACTTTTCTGTTGACATTTTTTAACCTTAATTGATTCCCTTTATTATTTATTTATTCAGAATTTATTCGTTATGATTCGAGCTTTATCACATAAAAACTCTAAATACACATCAAAATTAAAGATAATTACTATGTTTTAATAGACCTAAAGGAAGGTAAAAGTAATAGTTGTGATATTTAGCAATCCTAAATTAAATATTATAAAAGGGGATGCTTATAACAAGCATCCCTCTAGATAAATTATGTTTTAGACTTACTTCAGATATACAATTTTTCTAATTTCACGCTGAACGGGAATTCCATCGGTTCTGCTAACTTCAAAAGAATAAAAATAAATTCCGGAAGGATAATTTTGTGCATTCCAGCTGATATCATAATTCCCCGTAGTATATAACCCATTAACCAGGCTTTCAACTACTTCACCGATTGAGTTATAGATATTTATTTTCACCTGACTTTCTTCAGGAATAGAAAATTTGATTGTTGTTGAAGGATTAAATGGATTGGGATAATTTTGTGAAACATAATATTCTGAAGGAATAAAACTCAGGTTTGCAGCAACCTGTTCTGAATACTCAAAACTTCCATTAAAATCAATTTGCTTAAGGCGGTAAAGTACGGTTCCCTCATATGGCAGCAGTGAATAATCATCAGTGTAAGTATAATTTTTTATTTCTGTTGTTGTTCCATTACCTTCAATAAAAGCGATTCTCACCCACTCCTGGTTTTTTAATTTTCTTTCCACTTCGAAGCCCAGATTATTTGTTTCAGTTACAGTGCTCCATTTTAGTAATATTTTATTAATATCGGCTTCTGCTGTAAAAGAAGAAAGTTCAACCGGAATTGTAAAATCTATATATGCTTCATATACACCTCTTCCGTGTGTACCTGCTCTTAGCATTTTATTTGATGAAGAATAATCCAAATGCAGGATTACTGTGTTTGGAAGATTATTTGGAAACTCTACCCAATTTGTACCATCATCTTGAGTAAGAAACACACCAATATCAGTTGCCACAAAATATGTATTCGGATGTGTTGCGTCTTCTGTATAAATAACAACATCATTTACCGGTGAATCAGGTAAGTTCCCGTATATACTGAACCAGGAGGTTCCCATATTTGTCGTTTTATAAACCTTATTAGTTCCAAAACCCGAAAAAGTTAATACAGCAATATTTTCATCATTTGGATGAATATAAACAGATGTAATTGTTCTACCCGGTAAACCACTTGTTTTGTTAGTGAATGTTGCACCACCATCGATAGAGAGGAACACTGCAGAACCTGTTGTTGCATATAGTACAGAGGGATTTGATTTGCTGATTGCCATTTCCCTTACTGCACTCGATCCGTTTACGTTAGAGGATATAGCTGTCCATGAACCTCCATTGTTAGTGGATTTATAGACTCTCTGTCGGGCAACAAAAAAAGTTCCGGATATGGATGGATGAGCAATTATAGGCGCTACCCAAGTAACGTTTTCTCCCGTATTAATTCCACTTGTAGCCTGACTCCAGGAACTGCCTCCATTAGTAGTTCTGAACAATCCACCATTCTGAGTTTCCCCAAGAATATAATTGGCATCAAATGGATTAAAGCAAACTTCACCACCATCACCTCCATAAGCAGCAGCCCAGTTTAATGCAGAATAAGTTTGCTGAGTTCCGTTATCTTGTGTTCCCCCTAAAATTCTACTTGGAGTGAATGGACTGGCAGCTATTCTATAAAATTGTGTAAGGGTAAGATTCTGATTGAGATTGGTGAAATTTGTTCCATTATTCGTTGTCTTCCAGATGCCTCCATCGTTACAAACAAAAAATGTATTCGCATCCGTGGGGTGAAAAAAAAGAAAATGTTGATCAACATGCACATAACCACCGGAATAGCCGTTAGTTATATTATTAAAGGTTGTTCCATCAGTTGAGCGCCATACATCAATTGTTCCAACGTAAACTGAGTTTGGATTGGAAGGATTTACTCTACAGTACAAATCATAACATGCTTGTCCTCCCTGGTTTTGAAATGCTGATGTAGTAGATAGTTGAGTCCAGTTAGCACCATAATTCGTTGACTTGAAAAGATTAACAGTTCCACTGCCATACACTGCTGCATACATAAATGCCGGACTTGAAATGCAAAGATCAAAATGAGTCCTTGTTCCACTTCCCAAACCGGATCCAAAGGTTGTAAATGTTTGCCCACCATCTAAAGATCTTCTGAATCCAGTCCCTGAGCCAACTATGAAAGCGGTGTCACCAGTAAAAGTAAAAACTACATCGTCACATCTACCACCAACTAATAGGCTCCAGTTTTCACCATAGTTCGTACTTCTGTATAATCCTGAAGACCCCAGTGCTGCAAGAATTTCATTAGAATGGTTTGGTCTTATTTTTATTCTTGAAAAGTACGTTGAATTGGGGAGACCATTTGTAATGTGAGTCCAGGTATTACCAGCATCAGTTGTTTTTAATAATCCTCTTCCGTACCAGGAAGCACCGCTGTAAGTTGCTTCTCCAGTACCTGCATATACAATATCCGGGCTGGAAGGATCAATTGCAATTGCACCCATTGATAAAGACTGTTCGTAATCTGTCAAAGGTAACCAGTTAATTCCCCCATCTACTGATTTCCATACACCACCATTTGCAGGACCAATGTAAATTGTATTTGGATCGGTTGGATGAAAAGCCCCTGTAACAACTCTTGAAGAAATATTGCCATAATTGAAATAGTAACCTGGTGTAGGTCCTAAACTAACCCAATTGATAGTTGGCATATCACCTATGTTTTGCTGTCTTAAATTTTCGCGCTGATTTAATGAATTTGCATAAGCGTCAGGGGGGATAACAC
>JBATIA010000306.1:0-4936 GCA_049667415.1 Ignavibacteriaceae bacterium | reverse complement strand
GGACATGGGTTTCAGAGGTAAAGGTCAGTTCTGGTTTTTAATTCAGGGAACAGATGAAGCCGGGCGTGGAGCTGAAATGGATGGCGGTGATGATAATGAAACCGGTACTCCTTACGCAACTCCTTATGTTGTAAATGCTACTTATATTGGTGCCGGAGAAAATACTTCTCCGCTTCCTGCGGGTGATGGAAACGATCGCGCTTTATATTTCAGAGATAATTCAGGCGGCTATTATTACAGCAGCATAATCACAGATTTTTCTCAGACGGGGGTTTTCATTGAAGATTTAGCTTCTGGTGAGGATAGCAGGGCAAGACTTGAAGCCGGACAATTAATGCTTGCTAATAACTACTGGTGGGGTTTTGGAGATGGAAACACACTAAATGATATCGCTGCTCAGGATTTTGTTAGAACTCACTTAACTGCAAACAATAATTTTGTGCAGGATCCGCAACTGAATAATATAAGCAGAGATACAAATCTTGATCCAAGGCCAAGCCCTTCAAGTCCAGCTGCTACTGGTGCAGTTCAGCCGGCAGATCCTTTCTTTACAGTTGTTCCTTATCATGGTGCATTTGATCCAAATTCATTTTTATGGACGGAAGGTTGGACAGCTTTATCAGTGTATGGTATTACTGATGTAAAAGAATCATATACTAACAATATCCCAGCTTCATTTGAACTTAGCCAGAACTATCCTAATCCATTTAACCCTTCAACTAAGATTATTTACACCGTTTCTGAAGCAACTAATATTAACTTAACTGTTTTCAATATTCTCGGTCAGCAAGTTGCTCAACTTGTAAATGACTTCAAGAATGTGGGAACTTATGAAGTTACTTTTGATGCTGAAAATTTACCTAGCGGATTATACTTATATACTTTCGAAGCTGGTAACACCAGAGTAACAAAGAAGATGACACTACTTAAATAATTTTTCTCTCTCTCGCTCTCTCCTTCGACTAAGGGCGCTGCACAGTGTGGCGCCTTTTTTATTTTTAGATATGTAATTAGATTTAAATTGTGAAAATATTTCTCATACAAATACTGCTATTAATCCTTTTTATACCATCAATCTCAGATTCTCAGGTTCAGAAAAACCTATCACCAATCGATTTAAATTCTTCCGCTGCTTCAATAGAAAAACACCTGAATGTACTTGCAAGCGATATTTTTGAGGGAAGGGGAACGGGTACAACCGGCGGAGATCTTGCGGCAAAATACATTGCCCTTGAATATTCAAAATACGGACTAAAACCTGTAGGCAATGAGACTTCCTATTATCAGAATATTCCAATGCATGGCAGCTTTCCGCTTTCTTCTTCTAAATTAAAAATATATCTTGATTCTGAAGAAACCACGCTTAATCTTGAGAAAGATTATTTGCTTTATAAATCCGGTCAGCAAACATTCACTCCAATTCCACTACAGTTAATATTTGTTGGATATGGCATTATTGCTCCAGAGTTTGATTATAATGATTATCAGTCTGTCGATGTTGAAGGAAAGATTGTTGTCTTCTTGCAAGGCGAACCTGAATCCGATAACCCGGAATTTTTTGATGGTGACGTTCCAACAGTTTACAGCTATGCTTCTTCAAAGCAGCGAATTGCTTTATCAAGAGGTGCTGCCGGAAGCATTCTCATACCGGAAAGCTCGACTTTGAATTGGGCAAAGCAAGTCAGTGATTTTGCTTTTGAAGATGTTAACCTCGCATATTCAGCTTCAAATAATCTTAGCATTTTAATTAATCCTGAAGCAGCAAAAATTCTTTTTAAAGATTCAGATTATTCATTTGAAGAAATCCTTGAAATAAAAAAAGAGAAAAGATTATTAAGCTTTCCTCTTAAGACTGAATTAACTTTTAAAGGGGAATATACTCAGAGAGATTTTCTGTCTCAGAATATTGTGGGAATGGTTGAAGGAAGTGACCCGGAGTTGAAAGATAACTACATTATAATCTCAGCTCACTATGACCATCTTGGAATAGGACCGGCAGTAAATGGAGATTCTGTTTACAATGGAGCTTTGGATAATGCAATAGGAGTTTCAGTACTTTTGGAGCTTGCAAAATCATTTTCAGCATTAAACATTCCAACCAGGAGGTCTATAATATTTATTGCTTTAACAGGTGAAGAGAAAGGATTATTAGGCTCGACCTATTATACAGACAATCCTCTTGTTCCTCTCTATAAAACTGTAGCGGATATTAATATTGACGGCGTTGCAATGTTCAGGGATTTCGAATCGGTTGTAGGCATCGGTTCTGAATTTTCAACACTTGATACTTTTCTAATTCAAACAGCTTCCAAGCTTGATCTTTCTGTCGAAGATGTGCCTCCTGAGTTCAACCAGTTCGAAGCATTTAATCAATCTGATCAGGTAAGTTTTGCCCTGGCAGGCATACCTTCTATTTTGGTTCTTGAAGGTTTGAAAAATAAAAATAGAAGCCGGGAAGAGGTTTTAAATGCTTTCGTTGATTATATATTGAATCGCTATCATTCTCCGGCTGATGATCTGAACCAGGAAATTGATTTTACCGCTGCAGCACAGCATGCAGAGGTTTTATTTGATCTGATCCTGGATATTGCAAACTCTGAAAATAGCCCCGAATGGAAATCTGGTTCCCCATATATTAATGCCAGACTGCGATCAATAGCTGAAAAGAAATGATTCAGTATACTCTTATTCAATATATCTGTTTTTACCCAACGAATAAATAGTGTTGAATAACGCTCTATTTCAAGCCTTTTTATCCCTCTTAAAAATTTAACATTTTCTTAACATTACATTGTTATCACCCTCAATTGCTTACTGTATATTTCCTCATCCATTTCTAAAAAAAATTATCAAAAGGAGAGAGAAAATGCTTAAACAAAAAAATCTATACTTACTTGCTGCGTTCCTGATAATCACGCCCTTACTATTCTTAGGGTGTAAGAAGAAAGAGGGCGGTGAGGAAAAAACAACTATTTCAATTAAAGGTTCTGATACAATGGTAAATCTTGCTCAGAAATGGGCAGAGATTTATATGCAGCAAAATCCTAACGTGTCGATTCAAGTTACAGGTGGGGGATCTGGAACAGGTGTGGCATCTCTGTTAAACGGTACAACCGATTTAGCAAATTCATCACGTGAATTAAAAAGTAGTGAGTTTGAAACTGCAAAACAAAAAGGGGTAACTCCAATAGTTTATAATGTTGCTTTGGATGGAATTGCTTTGATTGTTCACCCTGATAACAAAATAGATAATCTTACGGTTAAACAGGTGAGTGATATTTTCAGCGGAAAGATTACTAACTGGAAACAGCTCGGTGGTACTGATATGATGATTACACTTTATGGAAGAGAAAACAGCAGCGGCACTTATGAATTCTTTAAAGAGCACGTTCTTGGAAAAGATGAGGCTGGCAAACAGGTTGATTATTCGCCATCAACCCAGGTTCTTCAGGGAACAGCAGCGCTTGGTGAAGCAATTGCCCGTGATGTTAAGGGAATTGGTTATGGCGGAGTTGGGTACTTTGCGATGAGAAATGATGTCAAAATTCTTCATATAAAAAAGGATGCTGAGTCTCCTGCATTTTCACCCGCTGAAAATGGAAAAGTAAATTACGAAGCTATCTGGAATGGTGATTATTCAATATCCAGGTACTTATATTGTTTTACAAACGGTGATGCAACCGGCGAATTAAAAAATTATATTGATTTTATTCTTTCCCCTGAAGGGCAAAAACTAGTTGAGTCAATGGAATATATTCCATTACCGACAAAAGGATAACCTTAATCTAAAAGCTTCCTGGAAGAGAGAACAGGAAGCTTTATTATTTATAAACCAGTCGAAATAAAAAACGAGAGAGAGAAATGAAAAGAATATTTTTTACGGGTTTGTTGTGTTTAATTATATCTATACAAAGCTTTTCGCAGGAGCAAAGCGGCGGCAATATTTCAGGGTATATGTTTGGGGATTACTTCTACAACATTCTAAGAGATTCCACAATTGACAATTTAAATTACAACGCTCTTGGTGGGCAAAAAGATGTTCAGGGTTTTGAATTCAGAAGAATTTATTTTACTTACGATTATAAAATATCAAATCAATTTAGCACCAGATTCAGGTTGGAATCACAAACGTTAGTTGGAGTACAAAACACACTTTTTCTAACTTTTATTAAAGATGCTTCTCTCAAGTGGAAAAATATTTTTGAAGGAAGTGATTTTATTTTTGGTATTCAACCCAACCCAACATTCCAGGTATCTGAAGATTTTTGGAATTACAGGTCACTTGAAGAAACAATTATGGATCTAAGAAGCATTGCCGGTTCAAGAGATTTTGGTGTTTCACTTAAGGGAAAATTGAGTTCCTCTGGTAGTATAAAATACTGGTTTATGTACGGGAATGGAAGCGTATTGGAAAGTGAAGGGGATAAATTTAAGCGGGTTTATGCACTGATTGAATTGATTCCGAGCAATGAATGGGTGTTCACAGTGTATGGTGATTACAGGTTTAAACCTCAAAAAGAATTTTCACAGGTCGAGCAGAGTTTTAATAATGATTCTTTTACTTCCGCATTACTTTTAGGTTATCAGAATAATTCTAATTTTAGAATTGGATTTGAACCCTTTTTACAAATAAATTATAACGACCAAATTAAATCCGAAACTGATGTTTATAAGATTATGAATCGTAATGCACTAGGTTTATCATTTTTTGGATGGTTGAAATTTACAGAATCGCTTGTCGGCGTTGGCAGATACGATTATTTTGATCCAAACATTTCCAGCGAATATAAAGGAGATTCAAGGAACTATTTTCTTTTAGGATTGAGCTTCATTTTACACGAGAAAGTTACCATTACCCCCAACTTTATAATGGAAACTTATGAGAAACCTGCAAATGGTGTTTCAATAGATCCTTCACTAACAGGCAGGATAACAT
>JBATIA010000305.1:0-1920 GCA_049667415.1 Ignavibacteriaceae bacterium | reverse complement strand
TTGTAAAGACGACCCGCCGGGTCGTCTCTACGGATGGGATTGTGAATTTTATTTTTGTGCTTGGGTTAAAAGGGTTTGGATAGTTTTGATAAAGTTTGAAAGTTGAAACAGTTGATGTTCCTTCATATTCAACATCTGTAATTGGATAACTTAAAATTCCAAACGCAAGACTATCGTATGGAAGTGAAAGAAGTATTTCTGCTTTTCTTCGCATTTGTGTAATGCTATTCAACCGATCTGTACCAAGTCCGGGAACTACTGCAATCATCGCCCACTGTGTATCCGACGGAGTCATAGTAAACGGGCCAGCAAAGAAAACCATCCCAGCACCACCCGAAGTCAATAAATCATATATCCATCCCTCTCCAGTCACAGGATCACCTGAAAACGGAAAAGTTGTAACCTGATTGGTAAATGGATTAATGATTGTATTTCCATCTGCTTGAAGACCTCTTGCAACATATTGTGATTCAAGCATTGAATGAACAGGAGCTATCAACGGCATATTCCAGATTGAATCATCACCAATACCACGAAATGCATTCAACTGAAGATTTTTGTGACCATTCAGATTTCTTCCTTTAAATGTTGCTGTATTTCCAGTTGAAGGTACTGACGGGCCAAAAAGCAAAGAATAACCAACTGCGGGGTAAAGTGAATCCCAAATATTTTCGCTTTCATTCCAACAATATCCAAGCTGTCTAGACGTATCAACTGCCGGAATATTTTGAGTTGCTCCATTAAAATCAATATCCGACCAAAAACCAAAATATGCGGAGTCAATTGTTGAATTACTCTTATTTATTATCTCCCACTCAAAAAAGACAACATTTGAAAATATATCGAGCGAATCACTCCGAAATCCTTGTTTAGCAAATACCGTCTGGTGAATTTCAATTGGGTAACTTGTGAGTGGTCCGTCCCATAAGCCACTATAAATTGTTGCTGTAGTGTCGAAAGAATTATATGCACTCCAAATGGTTTGATATCCTTTAATTAACGGATCACCATTTTGTTTTACAGGTGCGCCATATTCAACCGGCCACTCAGCATAGTCAGGATTAGTGTCATCATCACCTTGTGTAATTTTATATGCTCTGTATTTTAGTGAATCTTCAGGATGAATAAGCATTGCCGCCTGCCCGTTTATTATTGGTCCCGGTGAATAATTCCAGGCTTTCCACCATTGAATTATTGAAAGGATTGGTTCACCATTAACTTTGCCAACAAACCAAGGTCCGTGATCATAAATAATCCAATCACCATAGCCTTGTATATTATTGGGAGAAAGCTCCAACCATTTAGCTCCATCACAGTTTCCTACATTTGATGTTACTAAACGAATGTTGTTCACATCCAGAGTGTCAAAATCATCATAGGTTAACGGATGATAATTGCCTTGCGGATAGAGATTTAATGAATAGAATAGAATAATTACTGCAAATATATTTTTCATTTCATCCTCCTACTATTTTAATAAAACCATTTTTTTGCTGGTGATGAAATCATTTACTCTCAATTGATAGATGTAAACTCCGCTTGCCAAACCTGCTGATCTGAATGTTACTTCATACCTGTCTGCTCTCTTAAATTCATTAAGGATGGTTTTTACTTTTTGTCCGAGTATGTCAAATATTTCTATAGTTACCTGTCCATCCTGCGGAAGTTCATATCTGATTGTTGTTGTTGGATTGAATGGATTCGGATAATTCTGATAGAGCACATAATTAGTTACCGGATTTGTCGGTGCGGGCGGTGAGTAAGTCATCGAAGCAAAGTTACTCTGGTATTCCTGAATTGCTCTCTGAACATTTTCTCCTGCAACTGTAACGGAATTTAATGGATCATTTCCTCTGCCGATTACATAAGCAATAATTATTTCCTGTGGTTTGTCTTTTTCTAATTCGAAAGGACCTGTGC
>JBATIA010000304.1:0-1900 GCA_049667415.1 Ignavibacteriaceae bacterium | reverse complement strand
AGATAAAGTTCTCACATATTCCCTTGCTTATAAATAAAGCTTTAGATAGAGTTGAAAACCGCTTTTCGACAGACTTAGAAACGATCTTCGAATGTGATAAAAAAACTAGAGAATATGTACTTAAACTAACTTAAACGGAGAAATTTCTTTAATGGACTATATAATTTATTTTGCTATTACAATCGGGATACTGGTTTTTATACACGAATTGGGACACTTCCTTGCTGCAAAAATGACCGGAATGCGTGCAGACGTGTTTGCAGTCGGATTTGGAAAAAGACTTTTCGGATATAATAAAAAAACCGGTTTTACTTTCGGTGACCTGCCAAAAGATTTCGATGGTGAAGGAAACACGGACTACAGACTTTCTATGCTTCCACTTGGTGGTTATGTTAAAATTGCCGGAATGGTTGACGAAAGTTTTGATACCGAATTCGCAAATAAAGAGCCTCAACCTTATGAGTTCCGTTCAAAAAATTTCTTGCAGAAGACTTTTGTAATAACTGCTGGTGTTCTGATGAACCTCCTGCTTGCTATTCTCATTTTCTGGGGTGCAAATTATTTTAAAGGTAAACCTGTTACACTTACTACCACCGTTGGATTTGTTGAAGCGCAAAGTCCCGCTGATTCGCTCGGGTTTCAAGGGGGAGATATAATTAAATCAGTAAACGGAGTAGCTGTAGATAACTGGGATGATATAAGATCTGAAATGTACATAAATACTATTGGGGAAGATCTTAACATAAAAATTGAAAGAAACAGCGCACAACAGAATTTGTTCATCCCGCGCAACAAAGTTCCCGATATTGAAAAGAAAGGTGAGTTAATCACTCCCGAAGGATACAAACCTTATGTGGCAGAAGTATTTAAAGATACCCCTGCTGAAAAGGCTGGCTTTCTTTCCGGTGATGTTATTCTTTCAATAAACGGAGATGACTTAGACAGATCCACTCAGTTTATGAATATTGTTTCTCACAGCGCAGGAGTGGAACTCAAGACAAAAGTACTTAGAGGGAAGGATACCCTTAACCTGGCAGTTATTCCCGCAAGTGATGGAAAAATTGGAATTGGTATAAATGACATTTTCGAAGGCAAAGCTGAATACAGAACTTTTGGTTTCTTTGAATCGTTCTATGTTGCCACAACTGATCTTATTAATCTCACCAAAGTAACTTTCAGTGTAGGCAGCAAAGTAATCTCCGGGCGGGTTGAATTTGGAAAAGCTTTCGGTGGACCGGTACGAATTGCGCAGCTTGCAGCTAAGTCTGCTGATGTTGGTATTGAAAGTTTTCTATTCTTTCTTGCGGTTCTCAGTCTTAGTTTAGCACTCATTAATATTATGCCGTTCCCGGTTCTTGACGGTGGTCATTTACTTATGATAATTATTGAAACGATTGCGAGAAGAGAGATTCCGGTTAAGGTCAAAATAGCTATTAATAATACAGGCTTTGTGCTGCTATTAATTTTAATGGCGTTTATAATTTATAATGATATACTTTCGTTGTAGATATTCAACCGCATTAATTGAACGGAAATAAATAACATTTTCCCGATCACCTCAAGGTGTAGGCTGCTTTAGTAACCCAAAATTATTTCTTGCATTTGACAACATAATAAATTATGTTGGTTGCGAGTCGGCAAATATTTTCAAATAGCGATTCATATTGTGGTATTACTCTAATTCTTCTCTCTTCTCTTCCAATACTCATTTGCCAACTTAATTAAATAATTAACTACTTAATTCGATATGAAAACAAAAATAATACCTTTTTGCTTGTTACTTTTTTTAATTACCTCCCTAACCAAAGCCCAGGAGTGGGAGTTTGTTGGGTTGGATTCGATGGTAATTAAACAGCTTTATGTGGCGGGTGATACAATTTGGGCTGGTACTGCTCATAGG
>JBATIA010000303.1:0-5123 GCA_049667415.1 Ignavibacteriaceae bacterium | reverse complement strand
ATAACGTAACCGCTTCTGCTTAATCTTTTGGGATATTGAATTAATATTACTGCAACTGTGACCGGATTTATCTTCCATTCACTTACAGCTTTTTTGAAAAGTTCAGCATATTTTGAAATTGAAAGTTCATCAATTGTATCTGGAGGAATGTTTAGTTCTTTGTACCATTGCTGTCTTCTCCAGAATTGTTCAGGCAGCCAGGATTTTATTTTTTCAATTCTCTCTGGTGCAATTTGTTTCGGAGGCAGATCGGTATCAGGATACATTCTGTCAGCGCCGGGAAGAATTCTTTCGAATCCATTTGTACCATCGCTTAGAGCTTGCCTGGTTTCAGAAGGAATTCCTATCGTTGCTTCCTTTGCGCGAATAATAATTTCATTAACAGCAGTTTGAATGTCATCGTCACTCGCCCACACAATTATCAAAGTATCGTCATCTGTGGCATCAGCAAGCTTTTTTACTTTCTGCCAATCGGATGAGGTGATAGTATCGGTTTTGCTATCTGAATGAATCATGTTTGGAATAGTAGTTAAACAGGCAATTACTCTAACACGGTCAGAAATTTCTTTAGAGAAGTACGTGTCGGGTTGTGTCTGCCATCGTAAAAGTTCTTTGAATCCATTAAGGACTACACACCTTATTTTTAATTTGCTTTCAACAGCATTTTTCAGCGGAATGTAGTGGGGTTTTTTTATAATTGATGTAATATCATAATCTCTGGCTTTAAAAGTTTCTGGAGTAATTCCTCTTTTCTTCAACTCTTCTCTTAATCTCAAAAGATTCCATTGACGCATTGCCTCATTGTGAGTAAGCAGCGGTATCATCGTAATCTTAGGGACACCTTTAATTTCAACGCGGGTTCCGCCTTCAACACTTACATTTACATCCTGTCTTGCAGCACCAATTCCTCTTCTTACTTTGTGAGTGCTTCGTACAAGCTTTGCGCAGATCCAGCCAACTTCAGCAACTTCCTGCGGTGTTCGCATATCGGGTCCGGTAACAGTTTCAATCAGCGGCATCCCGAGGCGATCAGTTAAATAAATTCTGTTGTGAGAATAATCAGCAACTTCTCTGCAGGAATCTTCCTCAATCGACATTTGAACAATTTTTACTTTTCTGTCCTTGTAAGGTATCCAGCCATCTACTGCGTATATCGCTGTTCTTTGAAAACCTGTTGGAATGCTTCCATCCAGATATTGTTTACGCGCAATGTGAAGTTCATCAACAAGTTTACAGTTGTAAAGCATTCCTATTCCGAGAGCAATATCAAACGCATCTTCATTGATTAGAAATGGTGGTGTGTCATCCATTTCATAAGTGCAAACAGTGTTTCTGTTTATTCGGTAAATAATCTCTTTCTTTGTTTTGAACTCCATCAACGCTGTGCCGTCATAAACACCTAACTCAGAGAGAGTTGGTCTCATGTGTCGGAGAATTTCAGCATCATAATTATCGCTGTAAATACCGGCAGGGCAACGACAAAATAATTTTTTATCTGTAAAAAGCTGTTGATGGATTTCGAGACCGGATTTGAAACCTACAAATTTATAGTCCGCTTCGGTCATTTCACCGAAGGGTTTAAAGATAAATTCTTTCATACAGTTTTAATTCTTATACTATCAACTTAGAAATAATTTCTGAAAGTTTTGGCTCTAATAATATTTATCGAATACCTTTAAAATAATTATTCCCGGCGGAGGACAGCAATTAACCGTACAGGATGCCGGGAACAATCAAACGACATAAAATATTGGGTGGGTATTAATATGATATGTCGCTTATTTCAATAATTTCTGCTTCGGGATCGTGCTCGTGCAGATAACTTATAAACTCCGGGTTAAAATATTTTTGATGAGTCCCTTCATATTCTTTTAGCCAATGCTCAACTTCCTCATGCGATAATGAACTTTTCAGATAATTCAGTTTTTCCTTGTCATCAAAAATCCGGTAGTAATATAATTTTTTCTTACTCATATTTCTTTTCTCAGATACTTCTGCTGATTTTTCTTCCGTTAAATTCAAAATAAAACTTCCTTACAAAATTAAAAAATTTTTCCGCCTTTTTTCAGGATGTCTCTTGCAATTATCCCCTTTTGAATTTCATTCGTTCCTTCAAATATCCTGTTGATTCTTGAATCCCTGTAAATCCGCTCTATCGACAGCTCCTGCGAATATCCCATACCTCCGTGAATTTGAACAGCCCGGTCAACAATTTCATCTAAAGCATCCGAACAATATAATTTTACCATTGCAGAATTGGTTGAAATATTTTTTCCCAGATCGTAATCGGTTGCAGTTCTGTAAACAATAGATTCCATATTAAAAATCATCGTTGCCATTTCTGCAAGCATAAACTGCACTGCCTGGAAGAAGCTTATGGGGTGATCGAATTGCTTTCTTTCCTTCGAATAGTTAGTTGAAAGCTCGAGAAGCTCTTTTGCAACACCCAGACAAGCAGCACCCAATCCAAGCCTTCCTGCATCAAGAGTTTTCATTGCTATTAAAAACCCTCTGCCGTCAACTCCCATTAAATTTTCTTTAGGAATGCGGACATTCTCAAAGCTTAATGCGTTTGTTACACTGCCCTTTATTCCCATTTTCTTTTCTGCATGACCGACTTTAAAACCCGGAGTATCAGTTTCAACAATAAATGCACTAATACCCTTTTCTGTTCTGGCAAAAAGAGAAAGTATACCAGCGATACCGCCGTTAGTAATCCAGAGCTTTTCACCATTAATCACCCACTCATTTTCCTCAAGGTCGGCTTTGGTTCTAAGATGAAAAGAATCGGAACCGGCCTGTGCTTCGGTCAAGCAGAATGCACCAATCTTTTCACCGCTTGCAAGCTGTGTTAAATATTTTTTCTTCTGCTCTTCGTTACCACCCAGATAAATTGCATTTGAGCCGATTGATTGATGAGCACCAATAAATGTTGCAGTTGACATACAACCGCGGGCAATTTCTTCCTGCATAAGACAGTAACCAACTTCACCCATTCCACCGCCGCCGTATTCTTCGGGGAAAGAGATACCAAGAAAGCCAAGCTCTGCCATTTTCTTAATTAGCTCTTGAGGAATTTTTGCTTCCTGATCTATTTTTGAAGCAATCGGTTTAATTTCGTTGTTGGTGAAGTCCCTCACCATTTCGCGAAGCATTTGCTGCTCTTCGGTAAGTTTAAGCTCTAACATTGAACCTTTTATATTGTTTGAATATCCAGCAGGGGCAAATAATATTCCATAAAGCAATACTAATTTAAGGAATGAAACGGACAAAATCAGGCTGTTTTTAACTAGCTATTTTCATTTAATGGAAAGCAGACTTTAAAGTTTTCTTAGATGTGAGAAGGGGTGAAGCAATATAGAATGAAGAATGAAGAATTGAATAGATGAATTTCGATTTCTGAAATAAAGACTATCTGTTGGACTGGTTGATCCGTAAGGAATTTAATTATTGAAACTTCATTAATGAAGTTTTACTACTATAATTCATTATTTTAAATATCGATGGAATTTACCTCGGCACAACAATAATCGATTCAATTTTTTTTGAAAAACGGGAGAGAAGATATTTAATAAAATCTCCTATAATGGCTGCCGGTTTTCCTGTTCCTTTGGTTATTACTCTGCAAGTTAAAATCTTTACGCGCCCCTGCCAGCTAATATTAATCGCTCCCCTCACATCCGGATTAATGCTATGAATTTTTGCCCAGCCTGGACTTCTGCCAGGTTTTTGTTTTGCTTCGATATAAAAATTATACTTCGCCAGCTTTTCATCGTGAGCAATTACATCTCGGAGAGATTTTTTCTCTGAACAAACAACCTGAATTAATGTTTGCATTTTGTCCTCACTAAACTTTTTAAAATTTAATTTGGAATCCAATTATAGGTTTATAAAAATTTTCTGCCGGATTGGTTTGTTCACTTTCATCATTTTCACGTTTATGAATTAATGGAATCAGGTAACCGATCGCAGCTCCAACAATATAGCCAACTATTACATCTGTAGGGAAATGCCAGTATGTGTTAATCCGTGAAAAACCTGTAACCGCAGGTATAAGCACTGCAGTACTCCAGATAAAAATTTTTGTTGTCTTGTTTGTTATATATTCGCTAAAAACCTTTGCCGTAAAGAAAGATATTGATGCCGTATTAGATGTATGACCTGAATAGAAGGACAATCTTGCATCGATGTTTGTTTTTTCTTCCAGTGATGATTGCTCATTATATACATACGGTCTGGTACGACTGCTTAATCCTTTTACAATTCCAGTAATACTTGCATTGAGAAGAAGTACTTCACCGTACATTAGAGCAAGATCTCCAAAATCTTTTCTTGTATCGTCAACAGCCAAAAAAGTTAATGGAAGCAGATATGATCCGTAAAGTAAAACATCGCCCAAGCGATCTTCACTTAATGGACCAATGAAGGATCTGTCAAAGCTATTTACATCATTGGGGTTCAAAGCATCAATTTGCTCTATTGTCAGGGGATCCAGGTTTGAAATGACAAGTAACGCCGTTACACCGGCAGCAACTCCGCTTCCAAGTAATACTGCTTCCCTTGTGAAATCTAATTTGAATGGACCGGAGTTGCCATTCTGCCCTAAAGATGAATTAAAAGAAATAAAAATTGAAAAGAACAGAATTGCAAAAGTCCTGGAAAAATTCATTGCCGGTTATGTAAAGATAAATTCAACAGTTTTGTCTGAGAAAAGTATAATTAATATACCTAAGAAAAAAAGAAACTGGAGGCTTGTGCTCATTTGAGTAAAATAAGTTTCTTAGTTTTTGAAAATCCGTTTGTTAAAAGATTATAAAAATAGATTCCGCCCGGAAGCTTGTCGGCAACGAAATCAACCTCATAAGTTCCTGCGGGCTTTACTTCGTTAACAAGAGTGGTAATAATATTACCGAGCACATCATAAACCTTTAATTGTACCATAGTTTCATTCTCTATGGCATATCTTATAGTTGTAGATGGGTTGAAAGGATTCGGGTAATTTTGTTCCAGCCTAAATTCCAGATGCACATTACTGTTTTTTTCGACATTGACTAATGAAATTTCAATCGGGACAGACCATATTTGATAAATACCAGTTCTGTTATCCATCCAAACAGGCCAGA
>JBATIA010000302.1:0-19249 GCA_049667415.1 Ignavibacteriaceae bacterium | reverse complement strand
ATCATACAAAGATATGCCACAAATCTGGTATCAGATACAAACCAAATTCAGGAATGAACCCAGACCCAGAAGCGGAGTCATTCGCGGCAGACAGTTTTTGATGAAGGATGCATACACATTAGATGTTGCATATGGATTGCACGACAAAGCTTATAGAAAAATTTTTGATAGATGCGGATTAAATTATTTTGTTGTTGGAGCTTCAAGCGGGGCAATGGGCGGCACAGGTTCTGAAGAGTTTATGGTCAAATCTGATGCAGGAGAAGATACAGTTGCTAACTGTTCTTCATGCGGTTATACAGCGAATGTTGAAATTGCGGCTTCAAAAGTTGCTGTTATCCAGAGGGAAAAAAGTAGTAAAGAAATTTATGAAATATCCACCCCGAATGTAAAAACAATCGATGAGCTGTGTGAGTTTTTAAAAATTGACGAATCCGTTTGTGCAAAATCCAGGGTTTACGTAAATGATGGCAAGGCAGTTTTGATATTAATGCAGGGCAACGATGAAGTGAATGAATCAAAACTTACAAAATTGCTTGGAGGAAATGTTCGTCCGGGACATCCGGAAGAGTTGATGGAAATTACTGGTGCAGATGCAGGTTCGATTGGTCCTATAAGTTTTAAAGAAAGAATAATTGCTGATTTAAAACTGAAAGACAGAAATAATCTCTTCAGCGGTGCAAATAAAAACGATTTCCATATTGGCGGAATAGATTTAAAGCGTGACCTGCCTGAACGGCAGGCAGGTGTTTCGTCTATCGAGTATGCTGATCTGCGAATTGTCCAATCCGGAGAGAATTGTCCTAACTGTGGCAACAAACTGGAAGTTTTCACCGCAATCGAACTAGGTCACATTTTTAAGCTTGGAACAAAATACTCTGAATCACTAGGTGCATTATATTTAGATGAAAAAGGTGAAGAGCATCCGATTGTAATGGGAAGCTATGGAATTGGTGTCGAAAGAATAATAGCCTGTTACATAGAACAGAATCATGATGATAAAGGAATAATCTGGAATAAAGCTCTTACTCCGTTTGATATTCATCTCGTTGCTCTCAATCTAAAGAATGATAATGTTGTTTCTACATCAGAAAAACTTTATGCTGATTTGAAGAATGCTGGTTACGAAATTTTATTTGATGATCGTGATGCAGCAGCAGGTTTTAAATTTAACGATGCAGATCTCCTGGGTCTGCCAATCCAAATAATCGTTGGTGAGAAAAAGCTTAAGGAAAATAAATGCGAAGTTAAAATCCGTAAAACAGGTGAGAGGTTAGATATCGAATTGAAAAATCTGGTAAGTAAGGTGAAGGAAATAGTATTAATCCCTGGTTGAAAAAACCATCATAATAGCAATCCGTTTAAAAAATAATGTGATCCAGTCAATCTAGTTACACCACAGCTAAAACTCTTTTAATCTGCCTGGCTTTTCAGTAAAAATTATCGCACAAAATTGAATTATCGTTTATTTTCGAAGAAACTTTACGGTATTAAAATTGCCACGATAAATTGAATTGGTGCAGTTTATTCTATACCCAACGAAGAAGAAAAGAGTAGATTCAATTACGGGAAAATAGAATTAAAAATAATATTCATTTGACAAACAGAATACAATAATCAATGGAAGACCTCTTACAGGAAGAAATTGTTAAGCTTGAGGGAGAGCTCACTAAATTAAAATCGGCAGTAGAATATATTGAGACTGCAAAAATTTCGATTGAAGCTGCTTCCAAGATCATCAATACCATTATAAAACTTAAGGAAGAATTCGACAGGCTTTCTGAAAAAGCTTATGCTCTTATAAGGAAGATGGATGAAATTGATTTTCCATCACGCCTGGATAAGATTGATTCTAAAATCGATTCTAAAATAGCTTCATTAAGCAGTGATATTCAGAACTTGCAAATGCGAATTGAGGCAGGCAATAAATCTATTATTACAGAAATGAAAGTTTTCTCAAAAAATATTTCATCTGATTTAGGTGACAGCAAAATTAAAATTATTAGTCGGCTGGAGACACAATCTAAAGCAATCAGATTAATACTTTACAGTATAATCGGTGTTTTTGTATTGATAATGACAATGGGAGCTTTATTTTATCTGAAGGTGTTGTGATGAACTCATTAAATAAGTGTTAATTGAAATTAGAAAAAAAGACGCATCAATGATGCGTCTTTTTTATAAGCTTATATTTTACTGTCACCATCAGGATAACTTGGTGCCGAACCCATCTCATCCGGTTTTCCTCTTAAAGAATCCCATATCATATAGGCACAAAGTATTGCAAACATGACTAATCCAATTAATTCTGCAGAATGAGATTCTATCCATTCTGTATCTACCCAGTTCATTCCCTGCCATCTGAGAATAGCACTTATTACTCCCATCAACGCTCCACCGGCGATAAATCCTGATGCAATTAATGTTCCTCGTTCTCTTCTGGCTGTGTTGATTTTTTCATCTTTACTCCTTGTTGAAACAAAGTGTGCAATTAATCCGCCAACCAAAAGAGGAGTATTGAGTTCAAGCGGGATGTACATTCCAAGTGCAAAAGCAAGAGCAGGTACTTTAATCATTGTAAGAACTAATGCAAGAATAGCTCCAACAATGTAAAGCGTCCACGGCGCCGGTTGCTGATCCATCAAGGGTTGAATTACTGCTGCCATTGCATTTGCCTGCGGTGCAACCAAAGCTCCTTCTCCTACAAATCCGTAAGTTTCATTCAATATCATAATAACAAATCCAACTGTTAATGCTGAAACAAGAACACCAAGAAATTTCCATCTTTCCTGTTTGATTGGAGACGAACCAAGCCAATAGCCGATTTTAAGATCAGTGATAAAGCCACCAGCCATTGACAAAGCAGTACAAACAACTCCGCCGATTATCAGTGCTGCAATCATTCCTGAAGTGCCTTTCAATCCCACAGAAGTAAGAATTATAGAAGAGAGAATTAAAGTCATCAACGTCATTCCGCTAACCGGGTTTGTACCTACAATTGCAATCGCATTTGCTGCAACTGTTGTGAACAGGAATGAAATCACAAGAACAATCAACAAACCAGCCAAAGCCCATCCGATATCATACACAACACCCATATAAAAGAAAACTAATAGAATAATTGCAGTAAGAACTATTCCAACGACAATAATTTTCATTGGAAGATCTCTCTGTGTTCTTAGTTGCGCATTGTTAACATGTTTCTTTTCAAATATTTCTTTGAATCCTAAAGAGATAGCATCCTTTATAATTCTTGAGGAACGGATAATTCCGATAATTCCTGCCATTGCGATTCCGCCGATACCAACGTGTCTCACATACTGGCTGAAAATTTCTTCTGCACTCATAGCTGAAATTAATTTTGTAGCTCCTGTCCCGAAAGTTTCAGTAAGCCCACCGCCGATGAAAGAAATCACTGGAATCAATAAATACCAGGATACAAAAGAACCAGCAGCTATTATTGCAGCGTATTTTAATCCAACGATGTAGCCAAGTCCCATTACTGCTGCACCAAGATTCAACCTGAATACAAGTTTAAATTTATCAGCAAGCATTTCACCAAAACCTATTACTCTGGTTGTAAATACTTCGCTCCACCAGCCAAAAGTTGCTATAATAAAATCATAAGCACCACCAATTAGACCACTTATTACAAGGACTAACGCTTGCTTACCACCTTTTTCACCAGCTACTAAAATTTCAGTTGTAGCAGTAGCTTCAGGGAAGGGAAACTTGCCGTGCATTTCAGCCACAAAATATTTTCTGAATGGTATTAGAAAAAGTATTCCAAGCACCCCACCAAAAGCAGAAGCTAAAAATATTTGAAAAAATTCAGCTTCAAGATCCAGAATGTATAATGCCGGAATAGTAAAAATTGCACCAGCCACAATCAATCCAGAGTTTTGTCCTATAGACTGAATAATCACATTTTGTCCAAGCGGGCTTTTTATTTTTATTAGGGTTGATACACCAACCGCTATGATTGCAATAGGTATTGCAGCCTCAAACACCTGCCCGATTTTTAAACCAAGATAAGCTGCAGCAGCAGAGAAAAGTACTGCCATAATCAAACCCATAATTACAGAATACGGAGTAATCTCCTGTGGGGTTGTACTCGCAGGCATTAACGGAGTGTATTCTTCACCGGGTTTCAGCTCTTTGTACGCATTTTCCGGCAGTCCTTTAACTGCTCCTGATGTATGTTCACTCATAACAGGTTCCTTTTAGAATTTGAATTTAATTGGTAGTTCACATTCAGTTTTTTTAGTTGAAGAAGATTCAAAGAATATTTTCCCAACAGGTTGTGAGCCACCAGGAAAAAATTCATTAGGTGCTTCAAAATATATCTCCAATAGTTTCGGTATTGATGGGTATAAAGTAACATTTGATTTTCTATCATTAAAAACATTAAAAGTGTATTCAGTTTTAAATCTGGTAATCTCTGTTATTTTTATCTCAGCAGAGCTTGATTCGTTCGCAAAACCCGGAACAATCTCAAATACATATTCTGTACTGTCTTCATTCGAATTATTATTTATACTTACACTTCCGGTTCTATAGCTTAAAGCGTCGTTGCTTGCATCCACTCCCTCAGAATCATAGATAAGAAGTGCAAGGTCAGTAAGCTTATTATAGTCTTCTTTACTCATCTCGAGCTTGAATTCCTTCGACTGCTCCTCCTTCCTTAAAATAAAGGGTATACGAAATTTTTCACTTCCCCCGATTGTTACCTTATGATTAATTTCATAGCCTTCAAATTTTCCTGTGACGTTATAATCTTCAGCCTGGTCAAAAAGATCAACTACTTCAATCTTATTATTTGTTTCATCTATAATTTTATTATCGAGACGGTTAATTCCGTAGAATTGAATTGAAAGATCGTATGTCGAAGTATCTTTTGCTAAGAAATACCCCTGGACATCAACCTCATATACCCCCGGTTTAAGATTGAAATAGTTTTCTTCAACTTCAGTTTCGCCGTCAAGTGTATGAAGAACCGGTGAAACATCTATGCCTATGCCGTCAGGATCAAATAAGTGGAACCGCACTCTTGCGTATTCATTTTTTACGGAAGAAAGTTTTATGTTCATTGCCGTCTGTCCTGCAGGTAATTCAATAAAGTAGTGATCAATTAAACCTTGCTCAATTTTTTTAGAATTCCAATTGAGAGTATAATTATTTTCTGCGGAAAAAGTATAAGGAATAACTACTGTTGCCAGCATTTCGAATTCAGGGAAACGAGATTTATCATCCCGGTATGCAGTAATTCTGGCTGTATTAAGCCCCGGTTTCTGCATCTTTTTCTTGTCAAACTTTACATTTACAGTGGTCGCCTGATTGTTTCGTATATATGTTTTTTTCTGGATAGGAATCAACCAGTCGCTGTCGCTTTCGAGAATGTACGATCTGTAAAATTTATCAACCTCATTAAAATTATTTCTTTTTATTACATAGCTGAATGTGTTTTCATCTTTAACAAAAGAACCGTTTCTCAGGTAGAGGTTTGGCGCTCTTTCAAATGGAAAATTTGGAGCCGTTGAAGAAATTGAATACGTTTCAAATTTATTTATCTCTCCATCATCAATATATTTTTTGAGCAATTTGTATGCGTTGATTGCATTTATGTAACCGTGTCCCTGATCAAGTTGGTTGTAACCATCCATATGAGTTGCACTTTCACGGATTGCTTTATATAAAAGCTGAGATGGAATTTTTACTCCGGGATATTCTTTTACTGCTGCACTTAAAAGCAGCGACATAACTCCGGCAGAATAAGGCGCCGCCATACTTGTTCCCCAGAATCTGTCCCACTTTGTCCAGTTAGGAACTGTTGAGGTACATGCACCGGGGGAACAAACGTCTGGTTTGCTGACTTCACCTCCGCGTGAAGAAAAGTAAAGTATAACATCTCTATTTAAAGTTGCACCATAAAGATCTCGACCAACTTCTTGAGTTAGAATTGCACCTGAAGAAAATACAGCATTTGATGCAGATGGCAAACCCGGTGTTGAAATTCCCGGTCCTTCATTACCGCTTCCTAAGCAAATATATAAATAAGGGTTTTCATTTGTTAGGTTTTCAAGAAATGCTTCCATTTCTGCGTGACCTTCTATCTCCGAACCGATACCAAAGCTCATATTAATTATACAGGGAACGTTTGTTTCTTTGGAAATTTTATCTGCATAAAGGTATGCCTTTTTCATGCTTTCGGTAACAGTTGCCCCACCGGAATAAAGATTATTTCCAAGTTTTAGGCTTATCATCTTTGCACCGGGTGCTATTCCATTTAGATCTATTCCTCCTATGTGGTTTCCACCAGCAATTCCTGCAACGTGAGTTCCGTGGGAGCCGTCATCAAAATGAAATGTAACAATTTTTTCGTCCGAAAAAATGTTCAATCCCATTGTTAATGGGGGAAGACCATCCGGATGTTCAATTGTAAAAGCATCCAAGTTTTCCTTGTAATTTCTTAATGGCTTATCATCAGAAATATCTCCATTACCATTTAGGTCAAGATAAACAACCCAGAAAGTTTCATCAGCTTCACTTGTTTCAAATACTACCATTACATAAACATCCTCAATGTCACCGTCACCATTTAGATCACCTGCACCGGAACGTGAATTCAGGAATCGTTTTTCATCTAAACCACCAATGAAGTAATTATCATCTGAAGCTGAAAACTGCAATGGTGTTGAGGCTATTACTGAATACATATCATCATCATTTTTAAAAATTATCTTCCCGTCATCTTCATCCGTATCTGCTTCAAATAACTGAACATCTCCCTGGTGGGTAAAATCCTGAACATCAATAAACTTAACCTCTCCTGTTGAAGTTTCTGTAAGTCCGTCGACACCGATATCCACACCGGTATCAAGAATAATTATTATTGTTTCTCTGCCATCATATTCAGGGTAAGTGCTATAAAACTCTTCAACACCCGTATTAGCGATTGATAAAAATGTCTGCTCGTTCTCTTGAGCGAAGATTGAAATTACAGTGAAAATCAGAACGAAAATTATATTTTTTGTTTTCATTTTAAGCTCTGTTGATAAATTTGTTAGAAAGTAAAAAGTTGATTGTTATTTCAAGACTTTTGAAAGTTCTGTTTGAGGTGATAGAGAAAAATTCCACAAAAATCATAAATCAAATTTAATAAAGTTGAGAGAATTTACCTTCAAATAAATCATCCTTATTATTCAGATCAAATGGTTAATTTTAGCATATATGAAAAAAAATTTGTTTATAGTCTCAACACCAATTGGCAATTACGAGGATATTACTGTACGTGCCCTGAATGTACTAAGAAGTGTTGATTTTATTATTTGCGAAGAATTTAAAGAGGGCAGAAGGCTGCTTTCACATTATAAGATTGTTAAGGATTTAGTTGAACTGAATGAGCACAATGAGGAAGAAACCTCAGATGAAATTCTTCAAATGATACTTGATGGTAAATCAGCGGCACTAATTTCCGATTGCGGCACACCTCTTTTTTCTGATCCTGGGCACCTGCTTGTTGATCTGGCTATCCAGAATAAAATTGATGTTGTTCCAATTCCCGGAGTAAGTTCTCTGCTTGCAGCTTTGGTTGGAAGCGGATTGGACTTTGAAAAGTTTTACTACTATGGCTGGCTTTCACCTAAAAAGGATTTGAGAAGAAAGCAACTGCTGGATTTGAAAAAGAGGAAAGAAACAATTGTTTTGATGGATACCCCGTACAGACTGAAAACCTTGATGACGGATATTGTAAAACTTATTGGCGCAAACATTCCCTGTGTGCTTGCATTTGAATTGACAAAGCAAAAAGAAAAATTTTATCGTGGAAATGCTGGCAACATTCTAAATCATGTTGAAAAAGAAAATCTCAAAGGGGAGTTTGTGTTGATGATTCGAAATTGATAGAGAGGGAACACACTGATGCAAAATGAAATTCTGAATTATTTTAGTAAGACTCACGCTCAATATATTCACGCTAAGGGGGAAATTGGTACAAGAGTGTTAATCCAAACACTAAATTGCCAATCAAACGAAGACGTTTTGGAGATTGGATTTGGTACTGGAACAACCTTAACTCAAATCTATTCGAATAATAAAAAAACGAGGTTTTATGGACTGGAACAGTCCCCATTGATGTATAAAAAAGCAAAGGCAAGATTACGCTTCTCTTTAATCGGGGAATCTATTAAGCTTGGTCTGATGGAACAAAAAGACCGAATTCCCTTCCCAACAAATTCGTTCGATAAGATTTTTTTGGAATCAGTACTTGGCATTCAAGAAGATGATGATTTGCAGGTTCTTCTTGGTGAAATTGGAAGAGTGCTCAAACCAAATGGAATTTTAGTAATGAACGAGACTATTTGGCTTAATTCAACCAATATGAATGAGATACTTTATATAAATGATTTTTGTAAACGCTCTTTTGGAATTATACAGTCTAGTTCAGATTACCCTTACTTACGGAACTGGATAGATTTACTGGCCAGGTTAAATTTCGAATGTGAATCAGTTATAAAACTTGATGAAGTTAAAGAAGTTTTTAAATCCGAATTCAGATTTCCCTACCGTCTGCTATCTTTAACTTTCACAGCTTTAGGTAAGATTAAATCTAATTTAAGTTCTTCAATGATAAAAGAAAGAAAGAGCTATTCTCAAAAAGAAAAGCAAATAAATCCCGGGAATAAGCCACTAATGGAAGGAATAATAATTAAAGCCGTCAACAAAAAGTAAAAAAAGGAATGACAAAATAATCCAAATCCAGAAATTACATGAGAGGGATACTGAGGGTAATATTTTGGCTCGAGTTGAGAAAGAGAATTTGAAGGGCGAGTTTATTCTTATAATTCAAAACAAGTAAGAACCGACACAACTTAAATGAAAAATTTAATTGTATTCCTGGGCTTAATTTTAGTGAGCTTTGAATCTTGTTCTCTGGATGAGGATTCGGCCTCGGTAAAAATTTTAGCTGAAGCACAAACAAAAAAGTACAAATTTGTAGAAGGCAAAATTGATTCAGTCGGGATTCTTTACGAAAGGATAATTTTTGATCAAAAAGGTCGGGACTCAGTGATTGAAAACTATGATAATAGTGGTTCGTTATTTCTATATACAAATTTATACTATGATTCTGTTGGTGATAAGATTAGGACCGTAGATTATAAAAAAGACGGAAAAGTTGAGTCAACAACAGATTATAAATATTCAGAGAAAAATTTACTTTTAGAAATTTACAGAAGACATAATAGTGGTGGATTTAATCGCAGTCAGTTTTTTTATGATTCTCTTGGCCACAGAATTAAAGAAATATGGACTACTAAATATTATATTGAACATCTGAATGAATGGTACACTTCAGAAGATATTCTTCTAAGAACATTTAACGAGAATGGATATTGTATCGGAGTAAAAGAATCTGCTGATGGCAAACCATTTGTTGATAAGAAAACAGTTTTCGATTCATTGGGTCACATTATCTTTGAAGACTGGGGAGATAATTTTAGAAAGTTTCGGTATGATAAGAACGGAAACCAAATTGAAGAGTTATCATTGGATATTAATAACAATTTAGTAAATCGTTGGGTGAGTGTTTATGATTCTAATAATATTCGTATTGAATACATAAAGTATAATTTTTTGAATGAACCTATCGAGTTTCTCAAAAAGGAAATAATTTATAAGTGAATTTGAAAGGGGAGTTTGATTTGATCTTGGAAAACCAGCAACTGATTATTTGACTAATAGTGCAACATTTTCTATGTGAAATGTATGCGGAAACATATCTACAGGTCTAATTTTGATTAATTTATAACCTGCCTCAACCATTAATTGTATATCTCTTACCTGTGTGGTTGGATTGCAGCTAATGTAAACAATTTTTAGCGGATTAAGTTGTAATACGTCACTCACTGTATTTTTATGCATACCGCTTCTTGGCGGATCGAGTATAATTACATCAGGTTTGGGTAGAGTATTTGTCAAAGGTAAAAATGATTTGTAGAGATCAGCCTGAATGAATTTTACATTTGTTACCTCATTAATTTCCAGATTTGCGTTTGCATCGAAGATTGAAGATTCAACTGCTTCAAAACCATATACTTCTTTCGCAAAGCCGGAAACAAAAATTGAGATTGTACCGGCGCCGGAGTAAAGATCATAAATGACTTCATTCCCTTTAAGTTCAGCGAACTCCAAAGCTAAGGTGTATAATTTTTCTGCCTGTAATGTGTTCGTTTGAAAGAATGAATTTGAACTTATCCTGAATTTATACTTGCCTGCCAAAGCTTTAGTGCAGGCAGGATCACCAATTTTATCATAAATATATCCGCTTCCATGGTATACTATTTCATAATCTCCAACAGCTACCGAGGATTTTTTCTTGTTTATGTTATTAACGATTGTTGTTATTTCCGGAAATTTATTTATGATTTCAGAAACGTATTCTTTTAATAATTTTTCATTCTCCTCCGAAGTAACGAGATTTATCATTAAATCCTTTGTGTTTTGCGATTGCCTTATCACAAGATTGCGTAGGTAACCCGTATGTGTTTTGGTGTTATAGATTGTAGATTGTCTTTGCTGGAAAAAATCTCTGGTAAAGTTTAATATCTTGGAACTTAATTCAGACTGAAGAAAACATTCGTCTATATCAAGAATTTTGTCATAAACATTCGGGACATGAAGACCCAAAACAAAATTTTTCCTCAACTCAACTCCCATTTCCTTCTCGGTTAGCCATTGTAACTCAGAAAAAGAATATTCCATTTTATTTCTATAGAAGAAGATATTTTCAGAAGGAAGTATATTTTCAATTCTAAAATCGGTTAGTCCACCATTATGCTTAAAGATATCCTCAACCTGTTCCTGCTTATAGACTATCTGCTGTTCGTAATCAAGATCCTGCTGTTTACACCCACCACAAGTTCCAAAATATTTGCAGCGAGGCTCAACTCTTTTAAGTGACGGTGAAAGAATTTCTTCAGCAACAGCTTCCGCATAAGATTTTTTTACTTTTTTTATCTTTGCAGAAACAAGATCACCGGGATATGCACCATTTACAAAAACAATGAATGAATCAGACTCAGAAAGTTCTGAATTGTTTTCGGCATTAATCCTTGCGATACCTTTGCCTTCAAATGCATACCTTTCAACATTCAGAGTTATAAGATCACCTTTATTCAATTAGCTTTGCTCATAATAAGTGATTTGAATCCTATGTATTTGTCTCCACCGAGTTTTAAGTAAACGTTAGATTCGTGCTTAATCCCCGAAAAGAATTTTTTATTTTCTTCAATTTCTTTCTTGCTGGCTTTTGAAATTATAAACCTGATCCTTTCATAGAATTCTTCCAGTGAAGATGAAAGATTTTTCTCATTAATTATTACAAAACCATTACTCTCAAAACACTTTTTCATTTCTGTCAAGTGGAGGGGATCCAGGCCGCTTCGTTTCCAAACGTCGTTTACAAATGCAGGAACCGGTTCTCTGAGAGAAACAATTTCTCCGGGGCAAAGCACCCCTTCTTCATTCAATATTCTTTTTATTTCTTTTAAAATATCTTTTCTTTCAGGAACGGAGGTTGAGGCCTGAGCATAAATCAGGTCAAAATAATTCTTATCAAAATCAGTGTGTGAATAATCCATCATTTTACATTTTGTTTTTTTTTCATTCTTAAGCTGTATCTTGCTTTGGATAAATGAATCATAGTCGTTTACAATAATAGTTACTTCCTCAAAGTGTTTAAGCAGTTCAACTGCTATAGGTTTACAACCCGGGCCAATTATTAAAGCACGTTTACCCGACCTAATTCCGTGTTTAAGCAGATGCTCAAACTGTTTGTTTCCACCGGGTAGTAGAATATTATCCTTTATGATGAATCCCTTTATTCAGTTGTTTCGTTTTCTTTGAACAAATTTAATAAATATAATCGATTTGCTCTGTGTGAATTTATTTTCCTTTGTCTTTCAAAAAGGTAAGCTGTATTTTTGATTTGAAATTAAAATTATTCGATATCAATTTTTCTGTTTAACAGTTAGCCTCAGGAGGTTTTTTATGAATAAGGAAAGAGATTATCTGGAAGATGATGTTTTATTTGAAGATTTTGACGAGCTTGATGAACTAGACTTTGGTGACAAAGAGAAAAGAGCAATAGATAATATTAATGAAGAAGAAGTCCGGGAGAAAATTGAGTACGTTGACGATAATCTCTGGGGTAAGCTCGAGAAATCAGGTAGAAGAATCTCCTTCGCAAAAGATATACTTGCTCTTTACAGGTATATGAAAGATCCGCAGGTCAAGTGGTACAGAAAAGCCATAGTTGTTGCTGCGCTTATTTATTTTATTGTTCCGATTGATACAATTCCCGATATGACACCATTCTTTGGTTATCTGGATGATCTTGGTGTAATCACTGCATTGTTGAAATATCTGGGCAGTGAGTTGATGGCTTACTATCCTACTGGTTATAGAACTTAAAATTTAGAAGCGAGCTCGAAGATTTATACTTCACATATTTTTAATTCATTAAATTATCTCTAAACAGAAAGACAAAATGAATTTTCGTATAGTAAAAAGCGAAGTTATATACCGAGGAAAAGTTTTTAATACCATAGTTGATCAGATTGAGTATAAAAGTGGAAACAAAGCGGTTCGCGAAGTTGCCGAGCATCCTGGAGGGGCAGTAGTTGTTCCAGTTACTGGTGAAGGAAAAATTGTTATGGTAACCCAGCATCGTTTTCCTGTGGATAAAATCTTGCTTGAATTACCTGCAGGAAAACTTGGAAAGAATGAAGACCCACGCATTTGTGCGATAAGGGAATTGGAAGAAGAAACCGGGTATAAATCGGATAATGTAAAAGAGTTAGGAAGTATTTATACTACACCTGGTTACTCGACGGAAAAACTCTGGATATATCTTGCAAAAGATTTACAGCCGGGTAACAATAACCGTGAAGAAGGTGAATTTGGAATGGAAGTTTTTGAGTTTACAATGGAGGAAGTAGAGCAGAAAATTTATAGTGGGGAAATTGTTGATGGCAAAACGATTTGTGGGATTTTTCTCCTTAGAAATTTTTTAACCGGTTAAAACCCTATCTAAGTATTTTTTGAAGTTAGGAAATGCCATATCTTTGAGATATGGCATTTTTATTTGGTAAATAATTTATGCTCAAATCCTTTGAAGTAAAAGACTACGCTTTAATTGAACATATATCTGTTGAGTTCGGAAGCGGACTTAATATTATCACAGGCGAAACCGGTGCAGGTAAATCAATATTAATTGATGCGATGAGCCTGTTACTCGGTGATAGAGCCTCAACGGAAGTTGTGCGGAAAGATGCACAAAAATCTTACGTTGAAGGTATCTTTAATGTAAAGGGAAATAAAAAAGTAAAATCTCTTCTTGACGAAAATGATGTGGACTTCAATGATGAATTAATTATCCGGCGAGAAATTTCTCTCAAAGGTTCCAACCGATGTTTTATAAATGATACTCCTGTAAATCTGAATCTGGTAAAAGATATTGGAAATCTGTTAGTTGATCTTCACGGACAGCACGAACACCAATCACTGCTCCGGACTGAAACTCACATTGACTATCTAGATGAATTTGGTGATTACCAGGAACTTCTTCTTCAATACAGAAAAATTTATTCTGATTTACTTACTAAAGAAAATGAGTTGAAGGAACTTCAATTAAAAGAGAGCGGCATAAAAGAGAAAAAAAATTTTTATTCATTTCAGATAAAAGAAATTGATAATATCTCTCCTCGGGAAGATGAAGAGGAAAGGCTTATTGAAGAACTAAAAATTCTTGAGAACTCTGAAAAGCTGGCAGAACTTACATCAGAAGTCTATCAGCTTCTTTATGAATCTGACAACTCAATTCAAACATCTCTTTCTAAAGTAAGAACTCTTTTACAGAAGCTGAATGAGATTGATAAATCTTTCTCTGATTCCTTGACTGAATCAGATTCTGCGCTTACAGAAATTTCTGATATCTCAAGTTTTATTAGAAGCTACAACGCAAAAATTAACATTGATCCTGAAGAAGTTGAAGCAAAACGCGAAAGATTGGGCGCAATAAATCTTCTTAAGAAAAAATACGGCGGCTCAGTAAAAAGTATTATTGAGTACAGAAAAAAGATTGGTGAAGAGTTTGAGCTGGCAGAAAATTTTTCAGAGAAAATCAAAGAGTTGTCGAAAAATATTTTTGAGCTGAGAAAGTCTGCTGGCGGTCTTGCAAAAAGTTTGTCAAAGCAAAGAGGACAGGCGGCTAAACTAGTTAAGAAAGGAATAGAGGAAACATTAAAAGAGTTAGGCATACAGGAACCTCAATTCAAAACACAAATCATTAATAATCAATCTGAAAAGGATTCCGGAATATTTTTAGATGGGAAGTATTTCAAAGCCACATCAAAAGGAATTAATGAAATAGAATTTTTCATCTCGACAAATCCGGGTGAAGATTTAAAACCTCTTGCAAAAGTAGCTTCGGGTGGAGAGGTTTCAAGAATAATGCTTGCCCTTAAGTCCACCTTAGCAAAGAATGATAAACTCCCGCTCCTGATATTCGACGAAATTGACGTTGGCGTAAGCGGAAGAATAGCACAGAAAGTTGGAAAAGCCTTGAGGAATCTTTCAGAATATCATCAGGTTATATCAATTACTCATTTACCGCAGATAGCGAGTTATGCAGATCATCATTTTTCGATAGAAAAAGTAACTCAAAATGACAGGGTAGTCAGCTCAATTAAAAAGTTACCTGAATCGGAAAGAATTACGGAAATTGCCCGCCTCTTGAGCGGTGAAAAAATCACCGAAGCCAGCTTAAAAGGCGCCCGCGAACTAATCGGTCCAAGGGAATAATATTTGCTTCTTTTAAATGTTAATCAATATTGGTTAACAGACGCAGTATTTAATCAAATAGATCAGCCAAGTGAAAAAAACATTCAAAATAATTTTTGTTACGCTAATTCTTCTGATGCAGTTTCCTACTAAGCTTTATTCGCAATCAATAGCAGAAACACTTTCCAACTTATCCTCTGATGCAGTGCTTAAATATTCCGAACCAGTGATCGGTGCATTTGGCTCAAGTATGAATTCAGGTTGGTTTACAGGTTTGCCTGCATCAACAAATGGCATTCATGCAAAATTAAGGTTCATTGGTGTTGGAACCTTTTTTTCTGATGATCTGAGAACTTTCAGTCATACGGGAAGCTTAAGGCTTACCTCGGCACAGGTGGATGAAATACTTTTTTCCTCCGGATATGATCCGAACACTATACCAAATTACGAATCAGTTAAAAACGAAATCCTTTCAAAAGATTGGGAAGTATCATTCAATGGACCAACAATTACCGGCAATTATGATGACTATCTGAAAGTTGATTTTCCATCTGCTGAAATTCAGGGATATACCATTGAGCAGTACACTCTTGAGCTTACAGATGTGAAAGGATACCTTAATAATATTGATATTTTACCTTCTCCTGCTTTTCAACTGGACTTAGGCAGTGTTATAGGAACCGGGGTGTCATTTCGTTATTTCCGTGGAATTAATTTATATGACCTTGGTATAGTTAATGTCTGGGGTGCTGGTATTATTCACAATTTGAATTATTGGTTTGAAGATCCTATTCCTATTGACATTGGTTTTGGATATTATTTTCAGAGTTTCAAGGTAGGTGATATTTTTAAAAACACCGCTTCGCAGTATGGATTATTTATTAGTAAAAAGATTGGAGCCCTTATTTCAATCGAACCCTACGTTGGTTTAACTTACGAGACTTCACGCAGCGAGATCAATTATAAATACCAGTTCGATAGCCCGACCGGTTCTCAGGAACTACAAATTAACATAGATTATAATGGTGATAACGCGGTCAATCTAACACTAGGTACATCAATTAATCTGTCCTTATTCTTGATTAATTTTGATTATTAGTTTGGTGGTACTAATACCGGGACTGTAGGATTAGGCTTTGGATTCTAATAGTTTCTCATTTCGTTTTATCCGCCTATAACTTAACATTTATTTGATTTATTTTTATAGCATCAGTTATGAAACGTACTGCTTGCTATATTCATATCCCTTTTTGCGATCATAAATGCATTTATTGTGATTTTTATTCAATCATCACTTCCGATAACATTCTGCCCTTTCTTAAATCAATTAAAAAAGAAATTACTCATTATGCAGATAAACTCTCACAGAACAGAGAACTTATATCAATCTACTTTGGCGGCGGAACACCATCACTTATGGAACCGGATTACATTTCAGAGATAATTGAAACCGTAAAGACAAAATTTTTCCTGGCAGAAAATTCTGAAATTACTCTCGAAACAAATCCGGGTACTGTATCTTTAAAAAAGTTGAAGAGCTTTCGTAAGGCTGGAATTAATAGGATAAGCATTGGCATTCAATCATTTAATAATAAAGAATTAAAATTTCTAACACGAATTCATAATTCAGAAACTGCAATAAAGACAGTTAATGATGCTGCTGAAGCTGGTTTTGAAAATATCAGTCTTGATTTGATATTCAATTTACCAGGTCAGATAAAAAAGAGATGGATTAAAAATTTAGACCAGGCAATTGAACTTCCGATTAAGCATATCTCTGCTTACAGCTTAATACTTGAAAGAGGAACAATACTAAATAAAATGGTTTTAGATGGCAAAGTAAATATACAGGATGAAGATTACGATGCCGAACTTTACGAAACCACAATAGATTTCTTAACAAAGAATGATTTCCGTCAATACGAAGTTTCAAATTTTGCTAAACCAGGTTTTGAAAGTGTACACAATAACGCATACTGGCATTACACGGATTATTTCGGATTCGGTACTTCAGCTCATTCATTTATTGATGGTAAAAGATGGTGGAATCTCTCAAGTCTTAAAATGTATCTTGAAAATGTTGAACATTCCGGTAATGCTATCGCTGGCTTTGAAACCATAAATACGGAAAAAGCACTTAACGAGTTTGTAATGCTTGAACTTCGGAGTTCAGGATTAGATATCAAAAGATTCGAAAATCTTTTTGGTAGCTCGTGGTTAAAACTGAAATATCCTTATTTTGAATTATTGCAGAAAAGGGATTTTGTAAAGATTAGCAATGGTTCAATCAACCTGACATCAAAAGGTTACGCAATCTGCGACGAAATTTTGAAGAAACTTTTATAATCTTGCATTAAATTATTTTAACGAAATGCTAAAAATTAAACTACACTGGCAGATTTTAATTGCACTGATTTTAGCAGTTTTTTATGGACTGTTCTTAACAGATTATGCTTACCTGGTAACCTGGATGGGGGAACTTTTCCTTCGTGCATTAAAGATGATCATCATACCTTTAATTCTAACATCAATAGTATCGGGTGTTACAAGTATTGGAGATGCACAGAACCTTGGAAGGCTCGGATTAAAAACTATCATATATTACATTAGCACCAGTTTGTTTGCAATTGTCACCGGTTTGGTTTTTGTTAATCTTATTCAACCGGGTGTTGGTGCTGATTTAGGTCTTAAGAAAGAAGTACCCGAACTTGCTGCTGCATCCGGGGATGTTTGGGATATAATTTTGAGAATGGTTCCGACGAATATCTTTGAAGCTTTGGTCTCATTCGATATTCTGGCAGTGATTTTCTTCTCCATCCTGTTCGGCTTTTTTATTACAAGGGCCGATTCAAAATCAAAAGAATTTTTGACAACCTTATTTAATTCAGGATTCGAAGTGATGATGAAACTAACTCATTTCATTATCCGTTTTACACCGCTTGGTATTCTTGGAATTGTAGTTGGAGTTGTATCTGAACAGAGGGAAAACCTGATTGTTGTACTGGGTAGTCTTAGCAAATATTTTGTTACTGTTTTGATTGGTCTGGTGATTCATTCTACAATTACATTGCCTTTAATACTTCGTACTATCGGGAAGGTAAATGCCTGGAAACATTTTCAGGCGATGACAACACCACTACTAACTGCGTTTTCAACCAGATCATCCTCGGCAACATTACCACTAACTATAGATGCTGTAGAAAATAATACGGGAGTTTCAAATAAGATTTCAAGCTTTGTTCTACCGCTTGGTGCCACAATTAATATGGATGGAACTGCGCTTTACGAATGTGTTGCAGCTATGTTTATTGCACAAGCTTATGGAATTGAACTAAGTTTCCTGCAGCAGATGATAGTTGTTTTTACTGCTCTTCTGGCATCTATAGGTGCAGCGGGTATTCCTATGGCAGGGTTGGTTATGATATCTGTTATTCTTACTGCTGTTGGATTACCGCTTGAAGGTGTTGGGTTAATCCTTGCAGTAGATCCTTTTCTCGATATGTGCAGAACGAGCGTTAATGTTTGGAGTGATTCCTGTGGGGTGGTAACTATTGCTAAAACTGAAGGGGAAATTCTTAAGGTTTAAACTAATTGTAAAAAAACTTTTAGCTTGTTTTTTGTCAAAAGATTTAATAAAAATTACATTATAACTAAAAATTTATTGGTGACCTCTATGAAGTTTATACTCTCAATTTTATTTGTACTTACCATATCTGTTTTCCCGCAAAATATCAAAATGATAAAACTCTTTTTGGACAATGAAATGGATATGCAAAAAGCGTATTCGCTCTCTCTTGACCTTGAGCATTCTGTGATGGATAAAGAAGGAGGAAGAATTCTTTTTGTTGACGAAAGTGAATTTCAAGTTATTCTAAATTCGGGTTTGAATTATCAAATATTAATTGATGACTGGAAAGCTTATTACAATTCACTTCCTATACCATCTTTAGCTGAAAAAGAATTTATAAAAATGAAAAGTGAAAAAGATTTTGGCGTAACGGGTTTTGATTTCGGTTCTATGGGGGGCTATTATACCCTGGCCGAGATTGAAGCCGATCTTGACGAAATGTTTCAGCTTTATCCAAATCTTATCACACAAAAATTTTCAGTTGGGACAAGTGTGGAAGGTAGAACAATTTGGGCTGTTAAGCTTTCTGATAATCCAAATACAAATGAGAACGAACCAAAAGTTGGTTTTGATGCTTTAGTTCACGCAAGAGAACCCCAGTCTATGGCAACACAAATGTACTTTATGTGGTACTTGCTGGAAAACTATGGATCAGATCCTGAAGCAACTTTTTTGGTTGATAACAGAGAAATTTATTGCGTGCCTTGCTTCAATCCGGATGGCTATGAATATAATAGACAAACAAATCCTAATGGAGGAGGAAACTGGAGAAAGAATAGA